>CAYRHC010000018.1:0-14074 GCA_964423935.1 uncultured Bacteroidales bacterium
CTTTATCTAAGTAACGAACTTACTCGGCAGCGGGAGTTTCGGTGTTTTCGGCAGGAGCTTCAGCGGGGGCTTCAGCCACTACTTCGGCAGCTTCAGCTTTCTTCTTGGCAGAAGAACGACGGGTGCGTGCCTTCTTTTCCTGCTTCTCCTTCATCATGTTTTCATCGAAATCCACTAACTCGATGAAGCACATCTGGGCATTGTCACCCAAACGGAAACCGGTTTTGATGATACGGGTGTAACCGCCGGGACGATCGCCGACCTTCTGGGCAACGACTTGGAACAACTCGGTAACGGCCTCTTTGTTCTGCAGGGTTTTGAATACCAAACGACGTGAAGCCGTGGTATCTTCCTTGGCAATCGTAATCAGGGGTTCAACTTCCATTCTCAAAGCCTTGGCCTTGGCAAGCGTGGTAAAAATGCGCTTGTGCATAATCAACGAGGCTGACATATTAGACAGCATCGCATGTCTATGTGCGGCCTGACGGCCCAGGTGATTAAATTTCTTATTGTGTCTCATTGTCTTATTCTTTATCTAATTTATACTTGGAGATGTCCATACCGAACGAGAGGTTCATTCTGGTCAGGAGGTCTTCCAATTCAGTGAGTGACTTTTTACCGAAGTTGCGGAACTTCAACAAATCGGTTTTCTGCAATACAGCCAGCTGGCCCAAAGTGTCGACATTGGCAGCCTTCAAGCAGTTGAGGGCGCGGACAGAGAGGTCCATATCAGACAACTTGGATTTCAGCAATTGACGCATATGCAGTACTTCCTCATCGAATTCTTCTGCACCTTCAGACTCAGTAGCATCCAGCGTAATCTTCTCGTCAGAGAACAGCATGAAATGATAAATCAAAATCTTGGCGGCCTCTTTGAGCGTATCCTTGGGATGGATAGAACCATCGGTCTCAATTTCAAGCACCAGCTTCTCGTAGTCAGTCTTCTGTTCTACACGGAAATTCTCAACGGTATATTTCACGTTCTTGATAGGCGTATAGATAGAGTCAATAGCGATGGTGTAGATATCGGGATCCACCAGGTCCTGTTCATCGGCGGGTACGTAACCGCGGCCTTTGTTCACCGTGAGCTGAAGGTTGAAGGCAGTACCTTTCTCCATTGAGCAAATCTTCAAATCGGGGTTCAGGACTTCGAAATTGTTGAAAGCCTTGCCCAAATCGCCGGCGGTAAGCTCTTCGACACCAGAAACCTTAACGATAGCCTTTTCAGCATCGGCATCTTCGACGATACGTTTGAAACGGACTTGCTTGAGATTCAAAATAATGTTGGTAACATCTTCGCGTACACCTTTGATGGTACCAAATTCATGAGTGACACCCTCGATACGCATCGAGTTGATGGCATATCCTTCGAGCGATGAAAGCAGGATACGGCGCAGGGCGTTACCGATGGTAATACCGAAACCGGGTTCCAAAGGACGGAATTCGAACTTGCCGAACCGGTCCGTTGCTTCCAGCATAATGACCTTTTCAGGTTTTTGAAATGCTAATATTGCCATAAGCTCAAGTATTATTATTTTGAATACAATTCGACGATCAACTGTTCCTTGATGTTTTCAGGAATGTCAGCTCTTTCGGGGATGTGAAGGTATTTACCTGATTTTGAAGCGGCGTCGAATTCCAACCAGGGATATTTGGCGTGGTTGAAACCAGACAATGAGTTTTCAATGACTTCGAGTGCTTTGGAACGTTCGCGTACGCCTACCACCTGACCGGGTTTTACAATGATGGAAGGGATGTTGGCAACCTTGCCATCCAATACGATATGGCGGTGTGAAACCAATTGACGGGCGGCATCACGCGTGGGAGCTATACCCAAACGGTATACGATGTTGTCCAAACGAGACTCGAGAAGTTGCAACAGAACTTCACCGGTGATACCCTTGGTACGCTGAGCGCGTTCGAAAGTAAGACGGAACTGTCTTTCCAAAACACCATAGGTATATTTGGCTTTCTGCTTTTCGCGCAGCTGAGTACCGTATTCAGAACTTTTCTTCTTGCGGGTATTTCCTTGGAAGCCAGGAGCATAATTTTTCTTGCTCAACACTTTGTCGGCACCATAGATAGGTTCACCGAATTTACGAGCAATTCTACTTTTAGGGCCGGTATATCTTGCCATTTTTTTCTTCTTTAAAAATTAAACAAAAAACTATACGCGTCTTCTCTTGGGAGGACGGCAACCATTGTGTGGAAGTGGCGTAACGTCGATGATTTCCATCACTTCAATGCCGGCACCATGAATAGTACGAACAGCCGATTCGCGGCCGTTGCCAGGACCCTTAACATACGCCTTGACTTTTCTCAAGCCAAGGTCATAGGCGACCTTCGCACAATCCTGAGCAGCCATCTGAGCTGCATAAGGAGTATTCTTTTTCGAACCTCTGAATCCCATTTTACCAGCCGACGACCAAGAGATAATCTGACCGTTGGAGTTGGCAAGAGAAACAATAATGTTGTTAAAAGACGAATGAATGTGCGCTTGTCCGATTGCGTCAACTTTGACGTTTCTTTTCTTAGCTGCAACTTGCTTTTTTGCCATTGTTCTTAATTTATTAAGTCTAAAAATTTACTTAGTCAAGACTTTATGCCTTACTTGGTTGCCTTCTTCTTGTTAGCAACAGTCTTCTTCTTACCCTTACGTGTACGGGCGTTGTTTTTGGTGCTCTGACCTCTGACGGGCAAACCAAGGCGGTGACGGATACCACGATAGCAACCGATATCCATCAGTCGTTTGATGTTCAATTGGATTTCGGAACGCAAATCACCTTCAACCTTGAATTCCTTACCGATGATTTCACGAATGGCACCAGCCTGTTCGTCGTTCCAGTCCTTCACCTTAACGTCCTTGTCGACACCGGCTGCAGCCAAGATTTTTTGTGCACTACTGCGTCCGATACCGTAAATGTAGGTCAACGCAATTTCACCTCTTTTGTTCTGAGGCAAATCTACACCAACAATTCTTATTGCCATAATTCTATGATATACTTTTAATGATTAATTATCCTTGACGCTGTTTGAATTTGGGATTCTTCTTGCTAATCACATACAAACGTCCTTTTCTCCGAACTATCTTGCAGTCGGCACTGCGCTTTTTGATAGATGCTCTAACTTTCATTGCTATATAGTTTTTTGATTATTTATACCTGAATGATATTCTTCCTTTGGTCAAATCGTAGGGAGACATTTCTACCCTAACCTTGTCGCCGGGCAAAATACGGATGTAATGCATACGCATCTTGCCGGAAATGTGAGCGGTGATTTCGTGGCCGTTTTCCAACTCCACGCGGAACATTGCGTTGGACAGTGCTTCCACAATGGTTCCGTCTTGCTCTATAGCAGCTTGTTTAGCCATATTCTCTCCTGTTGTATTACAATTTAACCTTAAATAAAACGATCTCCCAGTACTTCCTTGACATAATCAAAAGACGACAGAATATCCGCTTTACCCTTTCTGATGGCAATGGTATGCTCAAAATGGGCAGAGGGTTTCCTATCAGCCGTGCGTGTGGTCCAACCGTCATTTTCAATCACGATATTGCGATTGCCCATGTTAATCATAGGTTCGATGGCGATGACCATACCCGATTTCAGCAAAGGACCGGAGCCCTTGCTACCATAATTGGGAACCTCGGGTTCTTCGTGCAAATGGCGGCCAACTCCGTGACCAACCATTTCCCTTACGACAGAATATCCCTTACGCTGGCAATAATTCTGTATCGTATGACCGACATCACCTAAACGATGACCTTCAACGGCCTGTTCGATACCCAGATAAAGGGACTCTTTAGTAGTGCGCAGCAAAGATACGATTTTTTCATCGACATCTCCAACTCTAAATGTATAGCAAGAGTCGCCGTGATAACCGTTCTTGTAGGCACCGCAATCGACAGAGACGATATCGCCGTCTTTCAGCACTTGCTTCACCGACGGAATGCCATGTACCACTACCTCGTTGACAGAGATACATAGCGAAGCCGGATAGCCGCTGTAGTTCAGAAAGGAGGGGACTGCACCGCAAGAACGGATGTAGTCCTCGCCTATCTGATCCAGATATTTTGTTGTCACACCGGGTTGGATATACTTGGCAACCTCGGCTAAAGTACGGGCAACGATGAGATTGCTTTCGCGAAGCAACTCGATTTCTTCGTCTGTTTTAAGATAAATCATCCAAACAAAAGATTAATACGCTGCAATGCTGCCGGTTCTTCCCTTGATACGTCCGGACTTGAGCAGTCCGTCGTAGTGACGCATCAACAGGTGACTTTCGATTTGTTGCAAAGTATCCAGTACAACACCTACCAAAATCAACAGAGAGGTACCTCCGAAGAACTGGGAGAAGCTGGTAGTGATACCCAGCATTTTGGCAAATACAGGCATGATAGCCACGAAGGCCAGGAAGAATGAACCGGGCAAGGTAATTCTTGACATGACTTCGTCGATATAGTCGGCCGTCTTCTTGCCAGGTTTGACACCGGGGATGAAACCGCCGTTGCGCTTCATGTCTTCTGCCATCTGTACCGGGTTGATGGTGATAGCCGTATAGAAGTATGTAAACACAATAATCAGGATGGCATAAATGAGGTTATACCACAAACCGTTGATATTGGTAATTGCCTGCCAGAAGGGGCTTGCACCGCCAGTGGTGGAGAAACGCATGAAAACCAGAGGAACGAACATCAAAGCCTGGGCGAAGATGATAGGCATAACGCCGGCAGCATTCACCTTGAGGGGCAGATACTGACGGGCACCGCCGTACTGCTTGTTGCCAACCACGCGCTTGGCATATTGTACGGGCACCTTGCGGGTTCCCTGTACCAACATGATAGCGAAAATGGTAACAGCCAAAAGCAGGACGATTTCAACCAGGAACATGATAAGACCACCGGCAGCTGTTTCGAAACGCGACAGGAATTCCTGAACCAAAGCCTGCGGGAAGCGGGCGATGATACCGATAAGGATAATCATGGAAATACCGTTGCCGATACCCTTGTCGGTGATACGTTCACCAAGCCAGAGGGTAAACATACTACCCGCAGCCAAAAGAATTACTGACGACAATCTGAACCAGAAACCCGAAGGAAGCGATACGCCCTGGGCGCTCAAGTTAGCCAAGAAGGCGGGACCTTGGAGCAAAAGAATAAGCACTGTCAAATAGCGGGTGTACTGATTCATTTTGCGACGGCCGCTTTCGCCTTCGCGCGCCAGCTTCTGGAAATAAGGTATAGCCATACCCAACAGCTGAATCACGATGGATGCCGAGATGTAGGGCATGATACCCAAGCCAAAGACAGAAGCATTCGAGAATGCACCACCAGTGAACATATCCAGCAAGGACATAATGCCCTCGCTGGTCTGTTGCTGGAGACCTATCAAAGAATTGGGATCTATACCAGGAAGAACGATGAAGGTACCCAAACGGAACACTGCCACGAAAAGCAAAGTCGTGAGCAACCTGTCGCGGAGTTCTTCAATCTTCCAAATATTCTTTAATGTATCTATAAATTTCATCAGATTTGCTTTTTAAGGATTAAGCTTCTTCTTCGACCATACCGTAAACCGTGGCCTTGCCGCCGGCTGCTTCGATAGCCTTGATGGCAGAAGCAGAGAAAGCGTTGGCAGTAACGTCCACAGCTGCAGTAAGTGTACCGTTGCCCAGGATCTTCACCAGCTGGGTAGCATTGATGAAGCCGGCATCCTGCAAAACATCAAGGTCGATTTTGGTGATACCCTTATCGGCCAAGGCCTGCAAAGCGGAAATATTAACGGCTTTATATTCGATACGATTGAAGTTCTTGAATCCAAACTTGGGCAAACGACGCTGCAAAGGCATCTGACCGCCTTCAAAACCGATTTTGTTCTTGTAACCGGATCTTGACTTGGCACCCTTGTGACCTCTGGTAGACGTACCGCCACGGCCAGAACCGGGACCACGACCAATGCGCTTACGAGTTTTAGTAGAACCTTCAGCAGGTTGCAAATTATTCAAGTTCATATTTAGTCCTCCACAATTTTCACTAAGTGTTTAACTTTATTCACCATTCCAAGGATGGCTGGAGTGGCTTCATGCTCTACAACCTGGTTCATCTTCTTGATACCCAGAGATACCAAAGTTTTCTTCTGAACAGCAGGTGCGCCAATCTGGCTTTTTACTTGCTTGATTTTTATAGTTGCCATGATGATTCTCCTTATCCTTTAAATACACGTTCAACAGAAATACCACGGGTCTTGGCTACCTGATAGGCATCGCGCATTTCGCCCAAAGCCATAAAGGTAGCTTTCACCAGGTTGTGGGGGTTGGATGAACCTTTGGATTTGGCCAACACGTCGGTAATACCGGCACTTTCCAATACAGCACGCATAGCACCACCAGCCTTCAGACCGGTACCGTGTGAAGCGGGAATCAGAATAACTTCGGCACCGCCGAACTTGTAGCTCTGTTCGTGAGGAACAGTACCTTTCAGTACGGGAACCTTAATCAAGTTCTTCTTGGCAGCTTCGGTACCCTTGGCAATGGCAGCGGTAACTTCACCAGCCTTACCCAGACCATAACCGATGACACCGTTTTCGTTACCTACCACTACAATGGCGGCAAAACTGAAAGCGCGACCACCCTTGGTTACCTTGGTAACACGATTGATTGCTACCAACCTGTCTTTCAACTCTAAATCGTTCGTCGATTTAACTCTATTTATATGTCCTGCCATCTTGATTAAAATTTAAGACCGCCTTTACGTGCGGCATCAGCCAATTCCTTAATTCTACCGTGATACAAATAACCGTTGCGGTCGAAAACCACTTTTGTGATACCTGCTTCCATAGCATTCTTGGCGGCCATTTCACCGACCTTGATAGCCTGGTCTTTCTTGCCAACCTTTTCTTCCAGTTTCAGGGAAGAAGCAGAAGCCAAGGTCTTGCCGGCATTGTCGTCGATAAACTGAACGTAAATTTGCTTGTTACTTCTGAAAACAGTCATACGGGGAGCTTCAGACGTACCGAAAATCTTGGCACGAACACGGGCCTTGATTTTAATTCTTCTTATTTCTTTCGTTGTCATAATCTATGCTGTTTTAAGATGATTATTTCTTGGAAGCAGACTTACCGGCCTTTCTACGTACCAATTCACCTTCGAAGCGTACACCTTTACCCTTGTAAGGTTCGGGACGACGGAACGAACGGATCTTGGCGCAAACCTGACCAAGCAACTGCTTGTCGCAAGATTCGAGATAAATCATCGGGTTTTTGTTTCTTTCTGTCTTGGCATCCACCTTTACTTCGGCGGGCAATACCAACCAGATTTCGTGGGTATAACCCAAAGCCAGCTTAAGCACCTGACCTTCGGCGGTAGCACGGTAACCTACGCCGACCAATTCGAGCGAGCTGCGGAAACCTTCAGAAACACCAACTACCATATTATGAATCAACGCACGATACAAACCATGCTGAGCGCGGCTTTCTTTTTCATCGTTAGAACGAGCCACAACTACATGAGCACCTTCTACACTTACAGAGATACCGGGATTAATCTGCTGAGTCATAGTACCCTTGGGGCCCTTGACGGTAACCAGATTATCAGCACTTACTGTAACAGTAACGCCCTGAGGAAGAGCGACAGGCAATTTACCAATTCTTGACATAGCAATCTCCTCCTACATTAATAAACGAAACACAAAACTTCGCCACCGAGCTTCTGTTCCTTGGCTTCCTTGTCGGTCATAACGCCCTTGGAAGTGGACAGGATGGCGATACCCAAACCGTTCAAAACGCGGGGCATCTCACGATAACCAACGTATTTACGAAGACCGGGGGTAGATACACGGGTCAACGACTTGATGGCATTGACTTTTGTTGCGGGGTCGTATTTCAAGGCTATCTTGATATTGCCTTGGGGGCCGACTTCTTCTTCGAACTTATAGTTCAAGATGTAACCCTTCTGAAAAAGGATTTTGGTGATTTCCTTCTTCAAGTTTGACGCGGGAACATCCACTACACGATGACCGGCAGTGATAGCGTTCCTCAATCTTGTCAGATAATCTGCAATAGGATCTGTCATGATGATTTGAATTTAAATTGATCCGGGCAACCGGACAATATTTAATTAACACTGAAAAATATTCTGCTTACCAGCTTGCTTTCTTAACACCCGGAATAAGGCCCTTGGATGCCATTTCACGGAACTGAATACGCGAAATGCCGAATTGTCTGATGTATCCTCTAGGACGACCGGTCATTTTGCAACGGTTGTGGATACGGGTCGGACAAGAATTCTTGGGCAGGTCTTGAAGAGCTTCGTAATTGCCTTCGGCCTTGAGTTGCTTTCTCTTCTCGGCGTACTTGGCAATGAGTTGGGCACGTCTAACCTCACGGGCTTTCATTGATTCTTTTGCCATAACTATACTTGCTTTAAATTATTTCTTGAAAGGCAAACCGAACTCTCTCAGCAAGGCAAAGCCTTCTTCGTCGGTGTTGGCGCTAGTTACAAAAGTGATGTTCATACCCATCAGACGCTCGATGTTGTCGATGTTGATTTCAGGGAAGATAATCTGTTCCTGAATACCCAGGGTATAGTTACCACGGCCGTCCATTCTGCTTTCGATACCCTTGAAGTCGCGGATACGGGGCAGAGCAACGCGAACGAGCTTCTCGAGGAACTCGTACATCTGTTCACGACGGAGAGTTACCATAACGCCTACAGGCATTTTCTTACGCAACTTGAAGTTGGCGATGTCCTTGCGGGAAACGGTAGCCACGGCCTTCTGACCGGTAATGGCAGTGATTTCAGCAATGGCGGTATCGATAATCTTCTTGTCGGCAACGGCAATACCCAAACCTTGGTTGATGACAATCTTCTTCAACTTAGGTACTTGCATAACCGTATGATAGCCAAATTCTTTGACTAACAGGGGAACGATGCGATCCTTATAATCTTGTTTGAGACTTGCTGTATTCATTATTTGATCTCCTCTCCTGAAATTTTGGAAATACGAACTAACTTGCCTTCAGCATTGCGAACACGACCGATACGGGTGGGCTTGCCCGACTTGGGATCCACGGGGTTCAGGTTCGAAATGTGAACGGGAGCTTCTTTCTTCAAGATACCGCCTTGAGGGCTCTTGGCATTGGGTTTGGTATGCTTGGACACCATGTTGACACCTTCTACAATAGCGCGCTGCTTGTCTACATCAACAGACAATACGCGGCCGGTCTTGCCTTTGTCTTCGCCGGTGTTTACATAAACGGTATCACCTTTTCTGATATGTAACTTACTCATAATTCTATCTGCTGATTATTAAAGTACTTCCGGAGCCAAAGAAACAATCTTCATGTTAGAGGTACGAAGTTCACGGGCTACAGGGCCGAAGATACGGCTACCGCGGAGTTCGTTGGAGTTGTTCAACATGACGCATGCATTGTCGTCGAAACGGATGTAAGAACCATCAGGTCTTTTGATTTCCTTCTTGGTACGAACAACGATGGCTTTCGACACAACACCTTTCTTGATATCACTGGACGGGATAACTTTCTTTACCGCTACCACGATAATATCCCCAACAGTTGCATAGCGCTTGCCGGTACCGCCCAGTACGCGGATACACAAAACTTCCTTGGCGCCACTGTTGTCGGCTACATTAAGTCTGGTTTCTGTCTGTATCATAATTATTTGGCTCTTTCAACGATTTCAACTAATCTCCATCTTTTGGTCTTGCTCAACGGACGGGTTTCCATAATCCTTACGGTGTCACCCACGTTGCACTCATTCTTTTCGTCATGAGCATAGTACTTTTTGGTCTTGCTGACGAATTTCTGGTAGATAGGGTGTTTCTCCTTGAACTTGGCAGCTACCACAATGGTCTTGTCGCCCTTGTTGCTGATAACAACGCCCTGTCTTTCTTTTCTTAAATTTCTTTCCATCAGACTATTAATTAGCTTGTTCTTGTTTACTTCTTTCATTTACAACGGTCTTCAAACGCGCAATAAGTCTACGGGCATCCTTAATCTGCATGGGATTATCCAGCGGAGAGATGCTGTGTTGAAGTTCCAAAGTGCTCAAGCGAGTGGTCTCGGCATCGATACGATCCAAGAGTTCCTTGGTCGTCAGTTCTCTTACTTCTTTGATCTTCATAAGGCTTAAACGTTTTGAGATTCATCATAATCCCGTCTCACAACGAGCTTGGTTTTAACAGGCAATTTCTGAGCAGCCAAACGCAATGCTTCCTTTGCCACTTCGAAGGAAACCCCTTCAACTTCAATCAGAATTCTACCAGGAGTAACAGGAGCAACATAGCCTTCTACATTACCCTTACCTTTACCCATACGCACTTCAGCAGGCTTCTTGGTATAAGGTTTGTCCGGGAAAATACGGATCCATATCTGACCTTGACGTTGCATATAACGGGTTACAGCGATACGTGCAGCTTCAATCTGAGGTGCTGTAATCCATTTATTTTCCAAGGTTTTAATTCCAAAAGAACCGAACGCCAATTGGTTACCACGCTGAGCCATACCTTTCATGCGGCCCTTTTGCGGTCTTCTGAATTTTGTTCTTTTCGGTTGTAACATCTTGTGATTCTACGTTAACGGTTATTATTACTTTTTTTCTTACGGAAGCCTCTACGGTCGTCGCGACGTTCGCTACCAGCATTGTTGCCATGGGTATTTTCCTTGACAGCTGCAAACTGGGGAGCCAAATCCACTTTACCGTAAACTTCACCACGGCAGATCCACACCTTGATACCAATCAGTCCGACCTTGGTCAAGGCTTCGGCCTGAGCGTAATCGATGTCAGCGCGGAAAGTGTGCAGAGGGGTACGACCTTCCTTAATCATTTCCGAGCGGGCCATTTCAGCACCGTTCAGACGACCTGCCACAAGCACCTTGATACCTTCGGCACCCATGCGCATAGTAGATGCAACGGCCATCTTCACTGCGCGACGGTAAGCTATCTTGCCTTCGATCTGACGAGCGATGTTGTTGGCAACGATAACTGCGTCAAGTTCAGGACGCTTGATTTCGAAAATATTGATTTGAACGTCTTTGTCGGTAATCTTCTTCAGCTCTTCTTTCAGCTTGTCAACTTCCTGACCGCCCTTACCGATAATGATACCCGGACGTGCTGTACAAACTGTGATGGTTACCAACTTCAAAGTGCGTTCGATAACAATACGGGATACACTTGCTTTGGCCAAACGGGCATTCAGATACTTGCGGATCTTGCTGTCCTCCAACAAGGTGTCTCCATAGTTATCACCACCATACCAATTGGAATCCCAACCTTTGATGATACCTAAGCGGTTAGCTACTGGATTAACTTTCTGTCCCATTGGTTACTGATTTTGCGTGTTAGTATTGTTGTTTTCTTCTTTCTTGATAGAATCGATGGCCAAATACACGTGGTTGGAACGCTTGCGGATTCTGTAACCTCTACCTTGAGGGGCTGGACGCAGTCTCTTGAGCATCATAGCTGAATCGACTTTAACTTCGCTAACGTACAATTCGCCGGCTTCGGCTTTACGTTCGTTCTTCTGTTCCCAGTTAGAGATGGCGGAACGGAGCAGTTTTTCCATACGGGCAGCGGCCTCCTTGTTGGAGAACTTGAGCATACCCAGTGCGAGAAACACTTCTTTACCGCGAATCATGTCGGCAACAAGACGCATTTTGCGAGGCGATGTGGGAACACCGTTCAACTTGGCAAAATACATCGACTTCAAGGCTTCTTTCCTTGCGTCTGCTGCTAATCTTTTTCTTGCACCCATAGTTTATTTCTTTTTTTATTTTCTGTTTCCACTATGGCCTCTGAAAGTACGCGTAGGAGAAAATTCACCTAATTTGTGACCGACCATATTTTCGGTGATGTACACCGGAATAAATTTATTTCCATTGTGAACCGCGATGGTATGACCTACGAAGTCAGGAGAGATCATAGATGCACGCGACCAGGTCTTCACTACAGACTTCTTGCCCGATTCATTCATGGCAAGAATTCTCTTTTCCAATCTGGTGCTGATAAACGGTCCTTTCTTTAATGAACGACTCATAATATTACTGCTTTATTATTTTTTTCTTCTTTCAATAATATACTTGTTCGACAATTTCTTCGGAGCGCGAGTTTTCTTGCCCTTTGCCAACAAGCCCTTACGTGATCTAGGATGACCACCGGAAGCGCGGCCTTCACCACCACCCATCGGGTGGTCAACCGGGTTCATAACGACACCACGGTTTCTGGGACGACGGCCCAACCATCTTGAGCGGCCAGCCTTGCCTGAGCTTTCCAATCCGTGGTCGGCGTTACCAACGCTACCGACGGTTGCCAGACAAGTAGAAAGAATCTTACGGATTTCACCCGAAGGCATACGGAGAACGGCATAATCGCCTTCTTTCGAAACCAACTGGGCGAAAGCACCGGCCGAACGTACCATTTTGGCACCCTGACCGGGACGCAGTTCAATATTATGAATGACGGTACCTACAGGAATATTCTTGAGGGGAAGAGCGTTGCCGACTTCGGGGGCTGCATTTTCGCCGGACAGAACAACCTGACCAACCTGCAAACCGTCGGGGGCCAACATATAAGCTTTTTCACCATCTGCATAGAACAACAATGCGATACGGGCCGAACGGTTCGGATCGTATTCGATTGTCTTTACTGTTGCGGGAACACCATATTTATTTCTCTTGAAGTCGATAAAACGGAACAACTTCTTATGACCGCCACCGATATAGCGCATGGTCATCTTACCAGTGTGGTTACGGCCACCTGATTTTCTCATTCCGTAAACAAGAGATTTCTCCGGTGCTGATGCAGTGATATTTTCGAAAGCACCGATAACTTTGTGTCTCTGCCCTGGTGTAGAGGGCTTGAATTTACGTACTGCCATTTTATTTAAATATTGCTATAGAAATCAATAACATCGCCTTCTTTCAAGGTTACGATAGCCTTTTTGAAAGCAGAAGTCTTACCATTGATCATACCGCCACGGGTATAACGGCTCTTGTTCTTGGGACGGTAATTAGCAGTATTAACGTCGATAACAGTCACATTATACGTTTTTTCGATCTCGCGGGCGATTTCAATCTTATTAGCTCCGGGTTGCACGCGGAAACCATAACGAGCCATCTTCTCAGAGACGGCTGTCATCTTTTCAGTTACGATAGGTTTAATAATAATTCCCATTGTCTTGTTCTCCTTATGCGTTTAATACGTTTTCAATTCCGGCAACGGAGCCTTCCATAAACACGATAGAATTTGCCGTCATGATTGTGTATGTATCTAGTTCAGAAACCGTTACAACAGCAACCCTCGGCAAATTACGAGCCGACAAATATACATTTTTATTCTGTTCGGACAAAACCAAAACTACCTTTTTTTCAGGCAGTTGCAAATTGTTCATCAAGGCAACGAAGTCTTTGGTTTTTGGGGCTTCGAACTGGAAATCCTCAACCACCTTGATGGCGCTGTCCTGCATCTTGTAAGTCAAAGCAGACTTGCGGGCTAGATCCTTCACCTTCTTGTTCAACTTGAAGCTGTAATCGCGGGGCACGGGACCGAACACGCGGCCACCACCTACCATTACAGGCGAATTGATATCACCGTGACGTGCACCGCCACCGCCCTTCTGACGGCCGAGTTTCTTGGTTGAACCAGAAACCTCACTACGTTCTTTCGACTTGTGCGTACCCTGACGGCTATTGGCAAGGTGCTGCTTTACAGCCAGATACAAAACATGATCGTTAGGCTCAATAGCAAATACGGAATCACTCAATGCGATTTTTCTTCCGGTATCTTCGCCTTTGATATTATATACACTCAGTTCCATAATTACTTCTCAATAATGACGATTGAACCCTTAGCTCCTGGAACAGAACCCTTAACCAAAACAAGGTTGTGTTCAGGAATCACTTTAATCACCTTCAGGTTTTGAACAGTAACACGTTCGCCACCAGTACGTCCGGCCATGCGCATACCCTTGAACACGCGTGAAGGATATGATGATGCACCCAGAGAACCAGGGTGACGGAGACGGTTGTGCTGACCGTGGGTCTGACCACCTACACCTTGGAA
>CAYRHC010000019.1:0-14068 GCA_964423935.1 uncultured Bacteroidales bacterium
GTGTAACGCATGGCAGCAGGGCTGTCACCGTCTACAGAACCAAAGTTACCCTGACCGTCCACCAGCGGATAGCGCATGTTCCAGTCTTGGGCGAGGCGCACCAGCGCATAGTAAACCGAGGAGTCGCCGTGGGGATGGAACTTACCCAAAACATCACCGACCACTCTGGCAGATTTCTTGTAAGGCTTGTCTGAATTATTGCCCAACTCGTTCATGCCGAAAAGTACACGACGGTGGACAGGCTTCATACCGTCTCTGACATCGGGAAGCGCACGGGCCACAATGACAGACATCGAATAGTCGATGTACGATGTACGCATTTCCGCTTCAATGTCGACGGGGATAATTTTTTCGTCTTCAATCATTTATGCAATTATTTAGGAATATTCAAAAATCTCGTAAAAATAGGTCTAAAAGCGCAGAAACACAAACAAAAACAGCTCTTTTTTCCGCATAAATTTCCATTAAAAATTATGCCATTTTGTCCATTTGGCCTGATTTTTGTATAATCTTTGCAAACCATTATTCACAATGACGAATATGATTATCCAAAACATCAGCAATAAAGCACGCAAAGCCCTGGAATTCAGCTCGGAAGAAGCTCACAAGATGGGTAACGGTGCCATCGCGCCCGAACATCTGCTGCTTGGCCTTATCCGCCAGAAAGACAATCGTGCCATGGAATGCCTTGAAGCCATGAAAGTTAACGTCGACATGTTGAAGTACGTTGTCGAAAGCCGTATCAAGCAGCAAGACCTGATACCCGAAGACGTGCAGATTCCCACCAGCAAGAAACTGGACAAGATTTTGCGCCTGAGCATACTGGAAGCCCGCGGACAGAAAAGCGAGCAGATAGAGGCCGAGCATTTACTGCTGGCCATCTTGCGTGACAACGACAATTTGGCCGCCGACCTCTTGCACCAGGAAGGCGTGGAACTTGACAATACCCTCTCGCAACTGAACGGCGACAAGAATCTGCCCGAAGAGCCCCAAGTACTCGATTTCGGCGTTTCCGAAGACGACGAAGACGATGACGAATTCGCATCGCGCCGAGGTGGCAACGACCGTCAGTCGGGACAATCGGCCTTCAGTTCGATGCGCAAAGACAGCAAGGATGCTGCCCGGAACGACACCCCCGCCCTCGACAATTTTGGCAATGACTTGACGCTGGCGGCCCGCGAGGGCCGCCTGGACCCCACCGCGGGACGCGAACAGGAAATGCTGCGACTGGCCCAGATTCTGAGCCGCCGCAAAAAGAACAACCCTATCCTTATCGGTGAACCGGGCGTGGGCAAGTCGGCCATAGTGGAAGGTCTGGCCATGCGCATCGTAGAGCGCAAGGTTTCGCGCGTACTTTTCGACAAACGTATCATCTCGCTCGATTTGGCCTCGATGGTGGCCGGCACCAAATACCGCGGCCAGTTCGAGGAACGTATGAAGGCTGTTATCAACGAGCTGGAGTCGCATCCCGAAATCATCCTCTTCATTGACGAAATACACACCTTGGTTGGTGCCGGCAACACGCAAGGCTCCATGGATGCCGCCAATATGCTCAAACCCGCCCTGGCCCGTGGCATCATCCAGTGCATCGGTGCCACCACGCTGGACGAATACCGCAAGAGCATCGAAAAGGACGGCGCACTGGAACGACGTTTCCAGAAGATAGTGGTGGAAGCCACCAGCCCAGAAGAAACCTTACAGATTTTGCACAACATCAAGGACCGCTACGAAAAGCACCACAACGTCAGCTATACCGAAGCCGCACTGCAGGCCTGCGTTACGCTGACCCAACGCTATATCGGCGACCGCAACTTTCCCGACAAGGCCATCGATGCCCTGGACGAAGCCGGTGCACGGGTACATATCGACCATATCAACGTCCCCAAGGACATCGAAGACTTGGAGCTTGAAATAGCCGAGAACAAACGCCTGCAAAATCAGGCAGTCAGCGATCAGCAATATGAATTGGCTGCCGAATATCGCGACATCAGCCGCTGCAAGGAAGAGAGTTTGGCCCAGCGCAAGGCCGAATGGGAAGCCGGCATGGATTGTCAACGCGAACCGGTGGGCGAAGAACAAATAGCCGAAGTGGTGTCGATGATGTCGGGTGTGCCATTGCAGAAGCTGGCCCAAGCCGAGAACGAGAAACTGCTTGGCATGAAAGCCGCCCTGCAAGCGCGTCTGGTGGGTCAAGACAAGGCCATCGATGCCGTGGTGAAAGCCATACAGCGCAACCGTGTCGGCCTGAAAGACCCCGGCAAACCCATCGGCACTTTCTTGTTCGTGGGTCCCACGGGCGTGGGCAAGACCCATTTGGCCAAATTGCTGGCCGAGTGCATGTTCGATTCGTCCGATGCCCTAATTCGTATCGATATGAGCGAGTTCATGGAGAAGTTCAGCGTGTCGCGTCTGGTGGGAGCTCCTCCCGGATACGTCGGTTACGACGAGGGCGGACAGCTTACCGAAAAAGTGCGCCGCAAACCTTATTGTGTACTCTTGCTTGATGAAATTGAAAAGGCTCATCCCGATGTGTTCAACATCCTGCTGCAAGTGATGGACGAAGGTCGGCTGACCGACAGTCTGGGTCGCCGCGTCGACTTCAAGAACACAGTCATCATAATGACCTCCAATGTCGGCAGCCGCCAGCTGAAAGATTTCGGCAAAGGCATAGGTTTCGGCCTGCCCAACGAAAATGCGCTGAACGAATATTCCAAGGGCGTTATCAACAAGGCCATCAGCAAGACTTTCTCGCCGGAATTCTTGAACCGTATCGACGATGTCATCTTCTTCGAACCGCTCAGCAGCGAAACCATAGACAAGATTATCGATATCGAGTTGAAGCCTTTCGTGGCTCGGGTCGAAGCCTTGGGTTACCACTTCACGCTCAGCGACGAGGCACGCCAGTTCTTGGCCAAAGAATCCTATGATGCCCAGTTCGGTGCACGTCCGCTCAAACGAGCCATCCAGCGTTACCTCGAGAACGAATTGGCCGGCCTGCTGTTGAGCCAAGAGCTGCAACCGGGTCAGACCATCGTGGCCAAAGCCGATACAGAACAAAAGAAAATCGTTTTTGAAACTCAAATAAATCATGCTTAGTTCAGGAAAAATTGGGGTTACTACAGACAACATCTTCCCCGTTATCAAAAAGTTCTTGTACAGCGACCAGGAAATCTTCCTGCGTGAAATAGTCTCCAATGCCGTAGATGCCACTCAAAAGCTCAAGACCTTGGTTGCCAACGGACAATGCTCGGCAGATACCGATAATCTTTGCGTCAAGGTCAGCATCGACAAGGATGCCAAAACGCTTACCATCAGCGACCAAGGTATTGGTATGACCGCCGAGGAAATCGACAAGTACATCAACCAGATTGCCTTCTCGGGTGCCGAGGAGTTTTTGGAAAAATACCAGAACGATGCCCACGCCATTATCGGACATTTCGGTCTGGGCTTCTATTCAGCCTTTATGGTTTCAAGTCAGGTGGATATCATCACCCGCTCTTATCAAGAAGGCGCAGAGGCTGTCAAATGGTCTTGCAACGGCTCGCCCGAGTTTACCATGGAAGCCTGCGACAAGGCCGAACGCGGCACCGATATCGTGCTGCACATCGATGCCGACAGCGAAGAATTTCTGGAGGAAAGCCGTATCGAAGGCTTGCTCAAGAAGTACTGCCGCTTCTTACCCGTACCCATTTTCTTTGGCAAGGAAACCGTCAAGGAAGACGACAAAGAAGTGAGCAAAGACAAGCAAATCAACGATACCCAGCCGGCTTGGACGCGCAAACCTGCCGACCTTAAGGAAGAAGACTACACCAAATTCTATCAGGACCTCTACCCCTTTAGCGAAGATCCGCTGTTCCACATCCATCTGAATGTCGACTATCCTTTCACGCTGACGGGTATCTTGTATTTCCCGAAAGTGCACAACAGCATCGACCTGCAAAAGAACAAGATACAGCTCTATTGCAACCAAGTGTTCGTCACCGATTCGGTCGAAGGTATCGTACCGAACTTCCTGACACTGCTGCACGGTGTTATCGATTCGCCTGACATTCCTTTGAACGTTTCGCGTTCGTACTTGCAAAGCGATGCCAACGTGAAGAAGATTTCCAGCCATATCACCAAGAAAGTGGCCGACAGTCTGCAGAAGCTCTTCAACGACAACCGCAAGGATTTCGAAGCCAAATGGGACGATTTGAAGATTTTCATCGAATACGGCGTACTTACCGAAGAAAAATTCTGGGAACGCGCCGAGAAGTTTATCCTGCTGAAGAATACGGAATCCAACTTCTACACGTTGGAGGAATACCGCAATCTTGTCAGCGCCAACCAGACCGACAAGGACGGCAATCTGGTTTGCCTCTACGCCACCGACAAGGACAATCAGTACAGTTACATCGCCACGGCCAAGGACAAGGGTTACGACGTACTGCTGATGGACGGCGAGTTGGACGTGCCTTTTATCCAGCAAGTGGAAAGCAAATGTGAAAAGACCCGTTTTGTGCGTGTTGACAGCGACACCATCGAGAAGCTTATTCCCAAGGAGGACGCTCCTGCGCTCAGCCTAAGCGAGGACGAACAGAAGCAGCTTAAGGAACTCTTCGAGAAGTACCTGCCCACCATGGACAAGACTCATTTCAACGTTCAAGTGGCCGCTCTGGGTCAGGAAGCACTGCCTATCGTTCTTACCCAAAACGAATTCATGCGCCGTATGCAGGACATGTCCAAACTGCAAGCCGGTATGTCATTTTACGGTGATATGCCCAATTCCTACACCATGGTACTGAATGCCGACCACCGTTTGATACAGGATTGTCTGGCACAAGCCAAGGCACAGGCCGAAGCCAAGACACAAACCGAGGCTACCACGGCTGCCGAAGCCGGTGAGGCTGCTCCGGAAGGAGCGCCCGCTAGCGAAGCACCTGCCACCGACGATCGGAAAATCAAGCAGCTTATTGACCTTAGCCTGCTGGCCAACGGCCTGCTGAAGGGCGAAGCGCTCAACGGATTTATCCGCCGCAGTTACGAACTTTGCTAAGAGCTCTGTAAACACCCGATAACAGAAAGCCCGACGACATAATCGCCGGGCTTCTTTTTACGAGATCTTCCACGAAAAAAGCCTCGCTAAATCATTGATTTAGCGAGGCTTTTGTGACTCCGGCGGGATTCAAACCTGCAACCTTCTGATCCGTAGTCAGATGCTCTATTCAATTAAGCTACGGAGCCGTTCTGAATTCGGCTGCAAAAGTAACGCTGCCTTTTTTATCATGCAAGCTTTCCGCAATATTTTTTCAAAAAAAATCGCTAAAAAGGATTTGTATCGGGTATCTGGTCGGTTATCTGCTCGTTGATACGCGACGCATACTGGGTTGGGAAAGCGCCATCGCCCTGCGGACCATTGTCTTGAGGCAACACGTAGTTCACCTGCTTGTCGTCATCGCGGAAACGCGCGAACTCCTTGTCGAAACACAGGCGGATATCGCCCGTAGAGCCGTTACGGTGCTTGGCCACTATCAGTTCAGCCTTGCCAATGAGGGAATTGCCATCGCCATCCTCAAAAATCTTATAGTACTCGGGACGGTGTATGAAGCATACGATATCGGCATCCTGCTCTATGGCACCCGATTCACGCAAGTCGGACAGTTGAGGTCGCTTGGCATCGCTGACGCTGTTGGGCGAGTTGGCGTTACCTTGACGGTTGGCCGAAGCACGGTTCACCTGCGAAAGCGCAATGATGGGAATATCCAATTCCTTGGCCAAGGCCTTGAGCGCACGCGACACGGTACTAACCTCTTGTTCTCGGTTGCCGAACTTGCTACCACTGGCATTCATCAGCTGCAGGTAGTCTATCATCAGAATCTGTACCCCATGTTCCTTAACCAGACGGCGGGCCTTGGTGGAAAACTCGAACACCGAAAGGCTGGGCGTATCATCGATATAAATGGGCGCATCATAAAGTTCCTTGAGCTGCTGGTCGAGCAACTGCCATTCTTGCGAAGTGAGACGACCATTCTTGATTTTCTCGCCAGGCATGGAGCAAGTATTGACTATCAGACGATTAACCAGCTGCACATTGGACATTTCCAAAGAGAACAGCCCCACAGGCACCTGGTAGTTCACCGCCATATTCTTGGCCATGGACAGCGCAAAAGCCGTCTTGCCCATAGCGGGACGTGCGGCAATAATGATAAGGTCGGATTTCTGCCAACCGGAAGTTATCTTGTCAAGTTCGGTGAAACCGGTGGGCAGACCGCTAAGACCGTCGCTGCGCTGAGCCGCCAGCTGCATACGCTTCAAGGCTTCATCGATGATGGGATTAATCTGCACCACTTCCTTCTTGAGCGACTGCTGCGAAAGTTCGAACAGACCCGACTCGGCCTCTTGCATAAGGTCTTTCACATCGGTGGTCTCATCAAAAGCCTTGGCCTGGATTTCCATCGAATAGCGGATGAGTTCGCGGGCCAGGTATTTCTGTGCCACGATACGGGCATGATATTCCAAATGCGCGGTAGACACCACGTTGTCGGTAAGGCTGACCAAATATGTCACACCGCCCACTTCTTCCAGCTGGTCGTTGCGGCGCAGAGCATCCTGCACGGTAAGGATATCCACAGGTTCCTGCTTGATGGACAGGTTCTGTATCGCCTGGAAAATGGTTTGATTGGCTTTCTCGTAGAAATGCTCCGGCTTAAGTATCTCGGACACCTTGGAAAATGCATCCTTCTCCAGCATCAAGGCACCCAGCACGGCTTCTTCCAGTTCACGGGCCTGCGGTTGCATACGACCGATATCTTCGGGTTTGACGGGTGTTTTCTTGTACACCACTTTAGCTTTGTCCATATGTATTTCTCTTACGATGGCAAAGGTAAGCCGATAGTCTCGCGCTGGAAAATAATTCCGCTTTTTCTTATCAACAAGTTGTCAACAATCGAGATGGTTTTGCATTATCTTTGCCGATAAAAGACCCGAACTATGATTTGTTTTCCCAATGCCAAAATCAACCTCGGACTGCGCATCGTTGCCAAACGGCCCGACGGTTACCACGATATAGAAACCGTCTTCTACCCCATTCCCTGCCACGATGTGCTGGAATGTGTTCCTGACCGAGAGTTTTCCCTACAGCTGAGCGGCATCGACCTTGAGGGTCCGCAAGATGACAATCTGGTGTGTCGGGCCTATCGTCTGCTCAAAACCGAGTACCCCCAAGTACAGCCCTGTCGGCTCTATCTGCACAAGAACATCCCTTGCGGCGCAGGCCTGGGCGGTGGCTCGTCCGATGCCGCCTTTGCCCTGACACTGATAAATCAGGCCCAAGAACTGGGCATTTCCACCGCCCGACTGGAAGAGTTGGCCAGCCGTTTGGGCGCCGACTGCCGCTTTTTCGTAAGCGGACAGAGCGTCTTCGCAGAAGGCAAAGGCGATATTTTCAGCCATATCGACCTTAGTCTGAAAGGTTATTACCTGGTGCTGGTCAAGCCTGACATCCATGTTTCCACCGCCCAGGCCTACGCCGGTGTCCAAGCGCGGCAACCCGAGAGCTCCTTGCGCGAGCTCATAAGCCTTCCCATTGAATCTTGGAAAGGCAAGATTGTGAACGATTTCGAAACCGGTATCTTTGCCAAGTATCCCGAAATAGGCCGACTCAAGGAAGAAATGTACCGTCAGGGAGCCATCTACGCCGCCATGTCGGGCAGCGGTTCTTCGGTCTTCGGTATCTTCCGCCAAGAAGTTCATCTACAGGCTGTTTTCGGCGACTGCTTTTATTGGGCCGATTTTTTGCAGTAAAAACGGACAGGCTTGTACAAATATTGCCTATATTTGCAGTTCTGTATTTAACAAGAAAATCTATCACTATGGCAAAAATCAAAGGTGCCGTTGAGGTGGATGTCTTGCACTGCAAGGGTTGTGAACTCTGCGTGCATGCTTGCCCCTCGAATGTTCTGGCACTTTCTCAGGAAGTTAATGAAAAGGGTTACGCCTATGCCTACATGCAGCAGCCCGATGCCTGCGTAGGATGCGCAAGTTGTGCGTACATTTGTCCCGACGGATGTATCAAGGTGTATAAAGTCAAATTGTAAACAATGGAAGAAGTTCGTTTAATGAAGGGCAATGAAGCCCTTGCTCATGCAGCAATCCGTTGTGGATGTGACGGTTACTTCGGTTACCCCATTACACCGCAGTCGGAAATTATGGAAACGTTGATGGCCGAAAAACCATGGGAAACCACCGGTATGGTGTGTCTACAGGCAGAAAGTGAAGTTGCCTCTATCAATATGGTATACGGCGGTGCCTCTTGCGGCAAGAAAGCCATGACTTCGTCTTCGAGTCCTGGTGTAAGCCTGATGCAAGAAGGTATTTCTTTTATGTGCGGTGCCAATCTGCCCGGTCTTATCGTGAACGTACAGCGTGGCGGCCCGGGTTTGGGTACTATCCAGCCCAGCCAGTCGGATTATTTTCAGGCAACCAAGGGTGGCGGCCACGGCGATTACCACCTGTTGGTGCTGGCCCCTTACTCAGTGCAAGAAATGGCCGATTTCGTCGATTTGGCCTTTGAATTGTCTTTCAAGCACCGCATTCCGGCCATGATACTTTCGGACGGTGTTATCGGACAGATGATGGAGCCGGTGGTACTGCCGCCTTTCAAGCCCCGCTTCACCGACGAGGAAATTGCCGAGAAGTGTCCCTGGGCGCTTACGGGCAAACCCGACTCGCGCAAGCAGAACATCATCAGTTCGCTGGAACTCGATCCCGCGCTGATGGAGGGTCACAATCTGCGCCGTCAGGCCCGTTACCGCGAAGTTGAACAGACCGAGGTACGTTATCAAGAATATATGTGCGAAGACGCTGAATATCTGTTGGTTGCTTTTGGTAGCGCCGCCCGTATCTGCCAAAAATCGGTAGAACTGCTGCGTCAGGAAGGCATCAAAGCAGGTCTGCTTCGTCCTATCACGCTTTGGCCCTTCCCTACGCAAGTCATCGCCAACTACGCCAAGCAGGTTAAATCCATGCTTTGCGCCGAACTGAATGCAGGCCAGATGATTGAAGACGTGCGTCTGGCCGTGAACGGCAGCATTCCCGTCGAGCATTACGGTCGTATGGGCGGTATGTTGCCTACGCCGGAAGAAATTGTAGAAGCACTCAAAAAGCAAATCTAATATGGGACGCAACGAAATCAAGGCTCTTTTATCCATCGTCAGTTTGTTGGCATTGGTCGCCTCTGTGGTATGCTATTTTTCGCACGCCTTGCAGGCTTCCGTCATACTGATATTATTTGGTGTCGTTTGTAAAGTGGCCGAAATCATCATTCGTATTTCCCGCAAAAAGAACTAAGCATGAACGAAAATATCATAGCTCCCGAAAATTTGGTCTACGAGAAGTCAAAACTCTTGAAAGACAACGTGATGCACTATTGCCCTGGCTGCAACCACGGCACTGTGCACCGTATGATAGCCGAGGTTATCGAAGAAATGGGCATGGAACACGACTGCATAGGTATCTCGCCCGTAGGTTGCGCCGTGTTTATCTACAAATATCTTGACGTGGACTTTGCCGAAGCCGCCCACGGACGCGCTCCCGCCATCGCCACGGCCATCAAGCGCTTGAACCCCAACAAACTGGTATTCACCTACCAAGGCGACGGCGACCTTTCGGCCATCGGTACTTGCGAAACCATCCACGCCTGCAACCGTGGGGAGAACATCGCCATCATCTTTGTCAACAATGCCATCTACGGCATGACCGGCGGACAGATGTCGCCCAGTACGCTTGTCGGGATGAAGGCCTCCACCTGCCCTTACGGCCGTAACGTTGAGTTGAACGGCTACCCCTTGAAGATTTCCAACATTCTGGTCGAACTCGAAGGCACCTGCTACGTAACGCGCCAGAGTGTTCATTCGGCCGCGGCTGTGCGCAAGACCAAAAAGGCCATCCGCAAGGCTTTCGAAAACTCCATGGCCAAGAAAGGCACCAGCGTAGTGGAAATTGTCGCCTCCTGCAACTCGGGATGGAAAATGACTCCCTATAACGCCAACAAATGGCTGGAAGAGAACATGTTCCCCTTCTATCAATTAGGTGATTTAAAAGACAGATAATATGAAAGAAGAAATTATTATAGCCGGCTTCGGCGGTCAGGGTGTCCTGTCGATGGGCAAGATACTCGCCTATTCTGCCTTGATGGAAAACAAAGATGTTACCTGGATGCCTTCCTACGGTCCCGAACAGCGTGGCGGTACGGCCAACGTAACGGTCATCATCAGCGACAGCAGCATCAGTTCACCCATTCTGAATGTCTACGACACGGCCATCATTTTAAACCAGCAGTCGATGGACAAGTTCGAAAGCAAGGTAAAACCTGGCGGCACGCTTATCTACGACCCTCACGGTATCAGCCATCACCCGACGCGCAAGGACATCAGCATCTACACCATCGATGCGGTAAACGCCGCCAACGAAATGCAGAATGCCAAAGCCTTCAACATGATTTTGCTGGGCGGCTACTTGAAAATCAAGGGTGTCGTTTCGCTCGAGAGCGTGCTCAAGGGCTTGCGTAAAACCTTGCCGGAGCGCCACCACAACCTGATTCCCGTCAACGAAAAGGCGCTGGTTAAGGGTATGGAAATCGTCAAGGAAGCTTCGCTCTAAAATAACAGACTCGCTCCAAGAACGATCGGGAAAAACGAGTGGAGCCTTGCGCCGCAGGCGCAAGGCTCCACTTATTGTTTAGACTGCGGTCCTCAGACGGCAGCCCTTTTTATCGCATTGTCATTTAAAACTTATAGGTCAGACCAAGACCGAACACTTCCTTGAACTGGATTCTGGCACCATGGCTCTCGCCCGTTGTGGGATCGATGTAACGGATATCGTCATCGTACTTCAAGGTAGATTGGAAGTTCAGGCTGATGTGCTTGGTCAGGTTCAAGCCAAGCAGCAGGTCCCAGTTGACATCGACATTGCCGAAACTTTCGTTGTAAGCGGTGAACAGGTCGACGTTGCTTTTGAGCGTCACCTTGTTATCCCAGAACTGATAAGCCACGTTGGCCTTAAAGGTGGAACCGAGTTCCCAACGGGTCTTGAGGCCTTGTTTCAAACCATAGGCTACCGAGAAAACGGTATCGTTCACATAGGTGAGCTTACCTGAAACGGGAGAATAGTAGGCGCTGAAATTGGCATTGGGCTTGTAGTCGATACCGACAGAGAGCGTAACGTAAGCAGGTGTCATAAACGAAGACACTTTCTTCTTATCGGCGCTGCCATAATCGTAACCATCGGCAAACTGGGTCTTCATATCGAGCAGAACGGCATAGTAGAACTTGCCGGCCATAGTACGTCCGTATTTCGAAGCCAGATGCAGGTTATCGATATTCTTGCGCCACTCACCGATGGAAGCAGAGTTCATCATACCGAAATTGGCGTCCAAATCGTTGGTCCATGAGGAATTCTCGTCCAAATAGTTGAGCGATGCGTTCAAGTAGACATTGCCACTCATCGAGTTGTCACCACCGGCCGACCAGTTGGTAAACGAACTTTGTGAGTAATTGACACCGGCCAGACCATTGTACGACCAAGGAGACTTCTTAGCGGCATCGTCTTGCGCAAATAAGGCAGAGACAGCCATGGCTGCAAAAGCCACAAAAATCGATAATTTCTTCATTATTATGCATATTTGGTAAAAACGGCTGCAAAAATACTGCAAGCCAAGAAAAAAATAAAGCCCTGAAGGCATAAAAAAAGCCCTCCCGTCATTGGTGCAACTGACAGGAAGGCTTGCTTGTAAAGCTTATATAACAGGTTAGTTCTGGTTATCTTCTTTCTGGTAGATTAGATTGTCAAGGCATACATAGCAAGGCGTGTTGATACCCCAAGTACCCGTATCGCTCGAAAGGAACTTGAGCGACAACTTGTTGACTTCACCCAGCGAGCTTAGGTTGACCGTTTTCCAGTTGTTGATAACCTCGTTCTTGCCATTGCGGAAATCGGCCAGATAAACATCTACCGAGTCGAGGCTCAAGCCATTGGCATCCATAGCGGTAATGCGCAGCAGGAACCAGTCACCATCGGCGAATTTCTTGGCGTAAGCGTCGCCCTGGGTCATCGACAGATAGGCATAGGTGTTGTTGCACAGCGCTACCGATTTGAATTGGTATTCCTCCCCTTTGGCAAAGCTGATTTCATTCACCGCAGGATTCATCGTGTCGTAATAGAAAACTGCGAAATTCTTGCCACTGGCGGCTGCACCGCTGGCCACGCTGTACTGATTGGTATAACCGGCCGTTTCCGTATCGGTCTGGTTGCTGATAGCGTAACCACTCCAATAGTCGTAACCATACTCTTCAACATAAGTGTAGGACTGTCCGAAAGAGAGACCTTCGGCGCTGTAGGCATGCTGATTGTCAAAGCCTGCAGCCAGCGTCACATCGTCAAAGTCGATGCAGACGTCAATCATTTTTTCTTGCTTTTGGCAAGATGCCAATGACAGCAGAGCAACTGCCATCACCAACCACATTGTTCTTTTCATCTATAAAACAAAGCTAATGGTTAAACATACGGAAACAACCGCAGGAAGCCTGCACCCGGACTCGTGTTGCTCTTGTTCCCGAAAGCATTGATAAATACGATCTTGGCAGGTTTTCTGACTTGGCCCGGTCTTGTTTTCCTTCCCATCTTGGCAGACAGTGGAATAATTGGCAGACGTAACAAGACTGTGGATGGGCCTTACAGCAGCGGGCACTGTTCCGGAATTACACCGGATTCCCTCTTATACACTTACCCGAAAGGCAAGAATATCACCAAAACCGCGGCAAAGATAGCATTATTTTATAATTTTGCACAAGCTATCCCGATGAGAAAATGCATATAGATATCATTACCGTTTTACCCGAACTGCTACAAGGCCCCTTCGACTGCTCCATTATCAAAAGAGCACGTCAGCAAGGTCTGGTGGAGATTGAAGTACACAACCTGCGCGATTATTCTACCGACTTGAAACACAGACGTGTAGACGATGCCGCTTTTGGTTTTTCGGCCGGAATGGTGATGCAAATCGAGCCCATCGACAGAGCCATCAGCCACTTGAAAAGTCTGCGCACGTACGACGAAGTGATTTACACCTCGCCCGACGGTGAAACCTTCAATCAGGGAATGGCCAATGCCATGTCTTTGTACGAGAACATCATCATACTCTGCGGCCACTACAAAGGCATCGACCACCGGGTGCGCGAACATCTCATCACCAAAGAAATCTCCATTGGCGACTATGTGCTTACCGGTGGCGAACTGGCCGCTGCCGTCATTACCGACAGTCTGGTAAGGCTGATTCCCGGCGCGCTGCACGATGAGCAAGCCGCCTTTTCCGACTGTTTCCAAGACGACCTGCTGGCCGCGCCCATCTACACGCGTCCGGCCGAATATAAGGGTTGGAAAGTGCCGGAAGTCTTGCTCTCGGGCAATGAACGCAAAGTGCGCGAATGGGAGCTGGAACAGGCCATGCAGCGCACGCGCCAGCTGCGTCCCGACCTGTTGGAAAAATAAAGGTCCGGCTTGACCCAAGCCGGACCCCGGATTCGCGCTAAGACAGCACCTTAGCGGTGAATATCCTTCACCAGATTCTCTTGAATAATCTTTCTAAGCGAGAGTTGCTGTTGCTCTACCACCCGACGTTCCGAAGGATGGAACTGATCGGTGTAGCGGCAGGCCACCGGCACTATTTTCAAGTTGTCGAAGTTTCCCGAAACATCCACGCCCACACGTAGCGGTTTCAGCAAGGACAGATGATAGTTGAAAGTGTTGTCCAGGTTGTGACGACCGGCCACGATAGCTTTGTATTTGTCTATGGACAGCTGCAAGGGATAAACGTCCACTTCGTTGCGGAACACAGTTATTTCGGCTTGCACCGAGTCTATCTTGTTCTCGGTCTGCTTGTTGAAAAGCATCAGTTTGGAAATCTTGGAGAAAACTTCGCCGTCCATCACCACCAAGTCCTTACCTTTGATGGAGGTGGCACCGCGCAAGGTCGATTTCTTCAGATTGTAATGCGCGGTGCCACCTCCATCAAAGGTAAGGACTTGGTGGAGGT
>CAYRHC010000020.1:0-14010 GCA_964423935.1 uncultured Bacteroidales bacterium
AGTAGGTGGCGTTCTTGTTGTTCATGATGCTGCCCCACAAGGCGCGGGGCTGCTCCTCTGCAAGCAGTGTGGACACAGCCATGGAGATAAACAGTATGGTGGGTAACAGACGTTTCATAGTGAAGAATAGGCGGTTGCCGTTCTCTGTGAACGACAACCGTCAGGATACCAAAAAACTAACTATTATAAATAAACCTTATTTTACGGCCATACCGGAAGCGGTTACAATTTTGCCGTCCGGAGTGGCGATATAGAGAACGCCGTCCTGAATGAACTTCACTGCCTTGGCGGGCTTGTCAACGGCCACCTTGTCGATGCCAGTCTCAGCCGGCACCTCGGCCGTCACCTTCAGGTTGTCGATATTTACATAGCACATATTGTCCGACTTGCCAGAACCGGTTCTGAAATAGAGACCGCGCAGCACAAGGCTTACACCCAATTCGGGGTCGGCAGTATAGGAGGCCTTGGTTTCTCCGTTGATAGAAAGGGCAACTTTATAGGTAGCGCGGTCTACCTCAATTTTCCAGTGGTTCCATGAGCCATCAATGGGCAACGAGATTTGCTCGGCCGGTTCGACATTCATCAGACTGAAAGGAACGGCCTCTTCCATATTGTAGGTGTCTGCCTCGGGCATGGCGGTAGTTACATTGTCTGCGCTCTGTTTGAGGAAGATGACATTGTCGTAATACTCGTTCTGCCCTTCCTTGTTGGTCAAACCATAGTCGGCGCGCCATTTGTTGGCAGTGCTGAAGTTCGGGTTAAGTACGGCGAATTCCGTTGCCGGGCCGCCCCAAGTCATATTGCCACCTTTGATGTAGGCATTGAGTGTCGCCAAGATGGCAGCATCGAATTCAACGGTGTACTTCATAATGCCCTTCTTTTCCATAGAGAACGGGTCGGTCGCGGTGTCGGCGTACAGCGTCGCATCGTCCTTGAACAGACAATAGGCACCGCCGGCGTTCCAGTCCTTGTTGCGCTGCATAATCTGCACATAGTTGCCATGCTCGGCATCGTTTTGTACACTGAGCTGTGTAACGCGGTTGCCCTCAATCTGCCAGTACAGGCCTCTCCAGGTTTTTCCGTCACCGTCCTTGTCGGTCATGGCGCCTGTGGCACTGGTTTCATAGTCCTGGCTGTAGAGAACCGTGTTCTCGGCCATAGTGTTCAGTGCGAATGCAGCAGCAGCTGCGAGGAGTAAAGCTTTTTTCATAAATGTGAAATTTTATAGTGAATAGTAAAATTTGTTCAACGGCAGCGAAGGTAGGGTCTGCGCCTCCTTTGCGAAAAGGTAAAAAGTCCACATATCGGTATATTTGTCCGAAAGCGGATTTTTTACGATATTTGCATTCCCTTCCACTTAAAATGTCGATGAAAACGCGTGTGAAAAATGTTATGCTGATGGCCCTTTGGATGCTTTGCGTTGACCTGGTCTTCGCAGACGGCAATTGGAGTAACCGCTTCATATCATACAAGGACGGTCTGTCGGCTACACACGTCAACGACATTATACAAGATTCCCAAGGTTATATCTGGATGGGCAACGATATGGGTCTATGTCGTTTCGACGGTTCTCACATCGTCAATTTCGAATGGCTGGGCAACGGTGACAGACGTCAACCCGCCAATGTGGGCAACCTTTATCTCGATGACAAGAACCAGTTGCTGTGGATACGCACACGCAAATACACCTACAGTTGCTACAACCTGCGCACCGGCCGATTCCTGGACTACGGAACGCCCGAGCAGCAACAAGACGCTTTCCGGCGTAACATCCTCATCGACAACGGTATCTGGCTTTGCGATACCAAGGGTATTCGCAACATCACCTATAAGGACGGACAACTGTTCTGTACCGACTACAGCGCCTCGCTGGGCAATCTGCCCAAGGGCGATGCGCAGCGTGTCATGCAGGATGCCGCAGGAAATATTTGGGGCATGGCCGGCGAAAGCATCATCGTCATCGGCCCTGACGGGAAAGTGACGGTAAAAGCCGAAAACGTCGGGGTCTACCGTATGGCTGTGTGGAAAGACTGCATACTGTTTCTTACCAGAACCGGACATCTTTTCATGTATAATACGCAAGGTGAGTTGATTCGTACAGACCAAATGCCCAAGGAACAATGCGATTTGGGTTCGCAGAATACGGGTTTTGTTTGGAATGACAAATGGATTATGCTCACTTCGCGGGGTACGCATGTGTATGACATGCTGCAACATACCTTTTGCATAGATAAAAGCTTGCAGATGAGTGTGCCGCGCTTGTTGGACAATAGCGATAACACCTATTTTGTCAGTTCGGCGGGCAGCCTGTGCGTCTTTGCCGAGGGCTCCCCCATGCTGCGCCTTCCCTTGTTGGAAGGTATCAATGCCACCGGCGACCGCAATCGTCGTTTTTCCTCGAGAGTGGGTGCAGACGGCCGGTATTATATTGCCACCTTCGGAAACGGACTGTTTATCTACAATCCGAAAGATGCCTCGATGGAACACTATTGCGCCAACGATGCCGTGCCGCTCATCACCTCAGACTTCCTCACGGATATACTTCTTGACAAACAAGGTAATGTATGGCTTTCGCAGGAAGAGTCGGGAGTGGTGTGTTTGGGAAAAGGCCATGCGCCTGAAGCCGACATTTATGCGCCCATGGCAGGAAGCAAAGGCGGGTGGAGAAACAGCATCTGTTTTCTTGGCCCTTGCGATACCGAAGGCAAGATGATAGTCGGCACGCGCGACAATCTTTATTACAGTTTCTCGCCTGCAACTGGTCAGTTCCGTTTTTTGGGCAGTCTTCCTGCCGCCGTCTATGCGTATATCAAAGATAGCAAGGGCAGGGAATGGATAGGTACGCGCGGTGATGGTCTCTATTTGGACGGACAGCGCTACATCTCCATCGACAACGGACATTACATTCCGACCATAGCTATTTACGACCTCGTAGAGGATGCTAAAGGCCGTGTTTGGGCTGCCACGAACGAATCTGGCCTTTTGGAACTGACCGTCTCTGACGATAACAAACTGCATTACAAGCAGTTCTTTCATCATGATGTGAATGACAGAAGAATCCAGCGCTTGTTTTTGGAAAAACACGGCATGCTGTGGTTGGCCTCGGCCGGCGGACTTTACAGTTTAGATACCAAGATAGACGAAATAACGGAAAAGTCGTTTGTGTCCTACCGTTCGCCCAAAAGCCAGCGTCCTTTCGATGAGATGTCCGTCGTCTATCGTGATGCTGACGGTAACCTCTATGCGGGTAGCCGCGGTCATGGTGCGTCCAAGCTGACTATCGATGCAAACGGAAATGTCACGCGGCAAGAAATCATCGACAAGCATTCCGGTCTGCATGGCAATCAGATAACATCCATTATCGAAGATAGCAAGGGTAATGTCTGGATTGGTACATCAACGCATATCTCGCGTGTGGAGGGCAAAAGCCGGCAGGTGCAGTCGTTCGACCTGCCTTACGAAATCGAACACGCCTACCTTACCCGAGGGGCTGCCAGACAGCTTCCCGACGGCAGGTTGCTCTATGCGACATCAGAGGGATTGATGGCTGTCAATCCGGACGATATCAGACAAAGCAGCCATTCTCCTTTTTCTCCGAATGTGACGGATGTGGCTGTAAACGGTATTTCCGTCAATGGCGATGAACGCTTGCTTAACTACTATCAAGACGGAGCCTTCGACTTACCCTACGGACACAACAACTTGAGCATTACTTTCTCCAATTTCGATTATTCCCACAAGGGCTCTGCCATCTATCAGTACTGGCTCGAAGGTTATGACAAGGGTTGGAACGAATCTACCACCGAGACCTCCGTTTCGTACGACAATCTGAAGCCAGGTCGCTATGTTTTCCATATCCGGGCATTTGGCAGTCACGACAACAATACGGAACAAGGCACCCCTCTTGTTCTTGTCATCCGGCAGCCTTGGTGGAATACTTGGTGGGCTTGGTCGCTCTATATTTTGGTTGTCGGCGCGGCTGTTTGGTTCTTCTACCGCGAGTGGCATCGGCGCTTCAAACTACAGCAGGAAATGAAACTGCAACAGCAGGTAACGGAGTTTCGTCTGGAGTTTTTTACCCATGTAACGCACGAGTTTCGAACCCCGCTGGCTATCATCAGCGGAGCTGTAGACAAAATGTCGGAGAAAAATCCCGAAGGCATTTCCAGGAAAACCATACAAACCGTTAAGCGTGGTACTGCACGACTCCGCCAACTCGTCGACCGTCTGATGGAGTTTCGCAAGATAAGCACCGGCAATGTGTCGTTGCAGGTGGAACAAGGAGATCTGGTGGTTTTTCTACAGGACTTGATGCAGGATTTTTGGGCCATCGCGCAGCAGAAACAACAGCAACTGACCTTTACGCCTTACGCCAAACAATGTCTGATTTACTTCGACCGGCACATCGTCGACACGGTGGTGTACAACCTGCTTTCCAATGCCTTGAAGTACACGCCCGATGGCGGAAGGGTAAGTCTTCGGCTTTCTCAGGGTGCAGACAACAGCCTGCTGCTTGTGGTAGAGGACAATGGCCCCGGAATCTCCCCCGAGCGCCAAAAAGATATGTATGCACCCTTTATGCATGGTCGGGCATCTGCCGGAGGTATGGGCATAGGGCTTTACACGGCCAAGCAGATGGCTCTGACACATAAGGGATCGCTGACGTACGAAAATACCGGCCACGGCTCTCGCTTCACTTTCTCCATTCCGGCTAACGATGATGTTTATGAGGCCACCGACTACCGTACGGCCAAGGCTATCGACACGGACGATGCCGCCGAAACGCGCAGGGCGGAACAGATTATTCGTGAACTTGTGCCCAATCCCATGAACGACATTCGCATAGCTGTGATAGAAGACGAACTGGATATGCTTGACCAACTGCATGCAGAATTGTCCAATTATTTCATCGTGGATACTTACGCCACCGGCAACGCCGGTTTGGCGGGAATAAAGGCAAATATGCCTTCTCTGCTGGTTTGCGATGTGATGTTGCCCGACACCAACGGTTACGACATTGTGCGCCAATTGCGGGCGGACAGTGTAACAGCGCAGATACCGGTGATATTGCTAACGGCACTTGATGATACGGACCATCAAGTAAAAGGATATAAGGCTGGTGCCGACGACTATATGATAAAGCCCTGCAACATAGCGGTGCTCGTGGCCCGCATTGCGCAACTGGTACGCTGGAGTCGCAGTGAGCCAGTGCCGACAGTGGCAGGAGCAGATGCTTCGCAGGCTGTCGGAGAGAGTCCACAGGTTATCACCAGCAAACTCGATCGCGTTTTCTTGGACCGTCTCGAAACCCTGGTGAGCCAACATGCCTGCGAACCGGATTTCTCTATCGACTCTTTGGCCGAGATGATGCATATGGGACGTACTAAATTCTATGGTCGTTGCCGCGATCTGATGGGTATGTCGCCCAACAAATATGTACTGCAGGTGCGTATGACACGGGCCGGCGAAATGCTCTTGACGGGTGAGAAAACGGTTGCAGAAGTGAGTTATGCTGTGGGCTTCGGCGATCCTTCTCACTTCAACAAGTGCTTTAAGTCTTTCTATGGAATGCCGCCGAGCAAATATGGGAAGTAATGAATTTATTCAAGCATCTTCGGACAAAAAGACATAAAGTTTGCCTGTTAATGGGGTATCTTTGCGGGAAGAATCTAGAATCCCTATCGTATGAACAGACATTTGACATCAAGCTTGGCCCTCCTGCTTTTGCTGGCGGTATTACCTGCGAATGCGGGCGTACGCGACACCATCAACATCAATCGGGGATGGTCGTTCCATCGCGGTAACGAGGCTGAGGCCATAACCATCGATTTGCCGCACGATTTCCAGATTTCCCAGCCTTGGGTGGAGCCCGATGCCAGTGAGCTTCCCGACAACAGCGATGCTGCAGCCAATCGTCGCAGCCGCCTCAGCGCCCGCGCATTCAAAGAAATGGGCATCGGTTGGTATCGCTACAGTCTTAGGCCCGACCCGCAATGGAAAGGTAAGCGCGTTATGCTCGATTTTCAAGGCATCATGTTGGTGGGCGACGTTTTTCTGAACGGCCAGCGCATCGGCGGCACCGACTACGGCTACCTGGGTTTCGATATGGATATCTCCAATGCCTTGAAATGGGACGAAGCGAACGAGATAGTTGTCAAGGCCGATACGCGTGACCCCAAGAACTCGCGCTGGTACACCGGCGGCGGCCTGTTCCGCGATGTCAATCTCATCGTGACGTGCAAGGATCTTTACTTTGCGCGCCATCCGCTCTATATCCGTACCGAAGACAACAGCAGGGTCAAAATTAAGGCGGAAATTGTCAACCGGCAAAAACGAGCCGTTTCCGTTGAAGTGAAAATCTACGATGCTGAGGGAAGGGTGGTGGCGCAACAAAAGACAGACCTCCCCTACGTTGCCCAATGGCGAGACCACGAATTTGAATTGCCCGTGCTTGATGTTCCAGCTGCCAAACTTTGGTCTTGCGAAACACCATATTTGTATACTGCCCAGGTGAGCCTTTTCGACAAAGACGGTAACATCGCCGATCAGGTAACCGACCAGTTCGGTATCCGCACTATTGAGTTCGGTCCTGAGTTCGGCATGAAGCTGAACGGCGAGAAGGTGCTACTCAAGGGTTATGCCAATCACCACACGCTCGGTGCGCTGGGAGCGGCTGCCTATCCACGCGCCATCGAGAAGCGCCTCCAATTGATGAAGGCGTTCGGCTTTAACCACGTACGGTGTTCGCACAACCCCTACAGCGAAGACTTTATGGATCTTTGCGACCGATTGGGCATCCTCGTTGTGGATGAACTCTACGACAAATGGACCAGACAGGCTGCCGGCGGACGGGTAGAATGGATGAATTTGTGGCAGAAAGATGTTCCCGAATGGGTAAAGCGCGACCGCAACCATCCTTGCGTAGTGCTTTGGAGTTTGGGCAATGAGCTGCAGCAGGAAGCGTCCATGCCCTTTAACGATTGGGGCGTGACCGCCTATAAATTGCAAAAGGAACTGCTACATCGCTACGACGATACCCGCCTGACCACCGTAGCTATGCACCCGCGTTATCGCAATTGGCAAACCGATTCCTTGCCCTGCGACTTGGCGCTGGAAACCGAGGTGAACTCTTATAACTACCGCTATATGTATTTCCCCGGCGACAGCAAACGCTTCCCCGACAAGATATTCTACCAAAGCGAAGCCAACAAGTCCGGTATGGGCCCCAACTTCTTCGAGATGGATCTTGACAGGGTAGTGGGTTTGGCTTATTGGGGAGCTATCGATTATCTCGGCGAGAGTTTGGGCTGGCCCGCAAAAGGATGGAACCAGGGCGTTTTCGATATTGCACTGCAACCCAAGCCCGATGCTTATTTCGTCAAGAGTATGTTTTCCGCTCAGCCCGTTGTGCATATCGGTATCGTTGAACATGCCGGCAAGAACTCGCAGTGGAACGGTTTTGATGTCAGTTCTTCAAGGCTTTCTGAAAACTGGAACCGTCAGGCCGGCGAAAAGCTGACGCTCTATACCTATACCAATGGCGACGAAGTGGAACTCTTGCTCAATGGCAAAAGTCTGGGTGTGAAAAAGAACACGCTCGACCCCAAGCACCGCAACCGCATCAAATGGGACAATATCGTTTATGAACCCGGCAAGCTGGTGGCCATAGCCCGTCAAGATGGCAAAGAAACGGCCCGTCATCAGATAGAGACAACGGGAACGGCCGTGAAGCTGAAATTGGTACCCGATGTCCAGACTTGGATGGCGGACGGAATGGACTTGATGCATGTGCGCGTGTACGCTGTCGATAAGAAGGGCCGCAGCGTCCCCATGGCCGATGACAAGCTAAGATTCTCTGTTACGGGCCCGGCCGCTATTGTTGCGGTAGACAACGGCAATATCGTTTCAGATGAGCTCTCTACCGGCAACAGTCAGTTGGCTACCGAGGCGGAGCGCAGTCTCTATGATGGTTCGGCTTTGGTTATTCTCCGTTCCAAAGATGTGGCCGGCAAAGTGACGCTCAGCGTATCCTCCGACCAATACAAGACGGCAAACAGTGTTTTAAAGACGACAAAATAAATTCTGATAAAATGTCAAACTTATTCAACATCAAAGACTACGTTGTAGTCATCACCGGCGGCACGGGTGTGCTGGGCCGTGCCATTGCAAAGTATCTCGCGCTCGAAGGCGCAAAAGTTATCATCTGCGGACGCAAGGAAGATGTCGGTGCAGCCATTGTGGCTGATATCACCGTTGCGGGCGGCGCTTGTGAATTTGTCAAGATGGATGTGATGGACCAGGCTGTGGTTCAGCAGTGCTGCGACTATATCGTCAAGAAATATGGCCGGGTGGACACGTTGCTTAACGCTGCCGGCGGCAATATGAAAGGTGCTACCATCGGCCCCGACCAAACATTCTTCGACCTTAGCGCCGAGGCCTTCCAGACCGTGCTCAGCCTTAACCTTACCGGGACGGTTATCCCGACCCAGGTTTTCCTCAAACCGATGGTGGCTCAAGGCAAGGGTAGCATCATCAACTTCTCGTCGATGGCGGCTTTCCGTCCGATGACGCGCGTGTGCGGTTACGCGGCTGCCAAGGCTGGCATTTCCAACTTTACGGCTTACATGGCCCATGAATGTGCTAGCAAGTTCGGCGAAGGTATCCGCGTCAACGCCATCGCCCCGGGCTTCTTTATCACCGAGCAAAACCGTGCGCTCTTGACCAATCCCGACGGCAGCTACACACAGCGCGGCCAAGACGTCATCCGTCAGACTCCTTTCGGCCGTATGGGTCAACCCGAAGAGCTTTGCGGCACCATCCATTACCTGATGTCGGATGCGGCCAGCTTCGTTACCGGCACTGTAGCTGTGGTAGACGGCGGTTTTAATACTTTTACAATGTAGTCGTGGATAATGAACAAATTCTAGATTATGGAAAGAACTTGGAGATGGTTTGGCAAGAACGACAAGATTACGCTTGCCATGCTAAAACAGATAGGGGTTGAAGGCATCGTGACGGCTTTGCACGATGTGCCTCTCGGTCAGGTATGGACACGCGAGAAAATCCGCGACCTCAAGCAATATATTGAATCTTATGGTCTGCGTTGGTCGGTGGTGGAATCGTTGCCCGTAACGGAAACCATCAAGTATGGCGGCTCCGACCGTCAGCAACAGATTGAGGTCTACAAGGAGTCTTTGGCCAATCTGGGCAAGGAAGGCATCCACTGCGTTTGCTACAATTTTATGCCCGTGCTCGATTGGGCGCGCACCGACCTTAACCACGCCAACCCGAACGGCACCACCAATCTTTATTTCAATTGGGCGGAATTCGCCTATTTCGATATCTACATCTTGCAGCGTATCGGGGCGAAAGAAGAGTGGGAGAATATCGTGAAGGGTAATGACTCAACGGTTTCAAAGGCGCTTTGCGGTCGCGACTTGATGGCAGAAGTGGAAGCTATTCATGCCCAGGCCGATGCCAAATACGACCACGATTTGGTGGAAACCATCGTCATCAAGACCCAAGGTTTCGTTAGCGGCAACTTCAAAGAGGGAGATGATAAGCCTGTCGAGCTTTTCCGTCAGCTGTTGGCTCTTTATCAAGGTGTTACCAAAGAGCAGCTCCGCGACAACATGAAGACTTGGCTCGAAGCCATCATGCCCATCTGCGACGAGTACGACATAGATATGTGCGTACATCCCGACGATCCGCCTTTCCCCATTCTGGGCTTGCCGCGCATCGTCAATTCTCGCGAAGATATTCGCTGGTTCCTTGATGCCGTGCCTAATTTGCACAATGGCCTTACTTTCTGCGCCGGTAGCCTGTCGGCCGGCGGACACAACGACATCACGGCGCTCGCTGAGGAGTTCCATTCACGCACGCATTTTGTACATCTGCGTTCGTGTCATATCTTCCCCAACGGAGACTTTACCGAAGCCAGCCATCTTGGCGGACGTGCCGACCTTGTCGCTCTGGCCCACATATTCGAGAAGGAAGAACAAGAACGTATCCGTACGCGTCAGGAAGCCACCCGAAAATTGCCTATGCGAGTCGACCACGGCATGACCATGCTCGGCGATGCCGACAAGGGTTACAATGCGGGCTATTCCTTTATGGGACGTATGTTCGGGTTGGCTCAAGTGCAGGGTATCCTCTGTGCCGTCGACAAAGAACTGGGCATCAAGTATACCCAACCCGGCTTCTTTGAATAAGATTTGAGTAAGTTATAGCCGCCTCTCGGCCCAGTCTTCGCGGTCGAGTTGGCGGTAGCTGATGGCTTCGGCCAAATGCTGTGGGGCTATCTGTGCGCTGCCTTCCAAATCTGCGATGCTACGGGCCACTTTCAAGATACGGCTGTAGGCGCGGGCTGAAAGGTTCAGCTTCTCCATGGCGTTGCGCAACAGCGCCTGTCCTTGGCTGTCGATAGTGGCGTGGGCCTGCAGGAGTGAAGCGTCCATTTGTGCGTTGCAGTAAACGCCTGGCGTGTCGGCAAAGCGTTCTTGCTGAAGTGCGCGGGCCCGGACCACGCGTTGCCGCACGCTCTCGCTCGACTCCTCCTTTTGCCGGCTACTCATATCATCGTACGACAAAGGCGCAATCTCTATCTGCAAGTCGAAGCGGTCGAGCAGGGGGCCGCTGATGCGGTTCAGGTATTTTCTTACTTGACCGGGCGAACATACACAAGGTTTGGTTGGATGATTGTAGTAGCCGCAGGGACAAGGATTCATCGAGGCAATCAGCATAAAATCGGCCGGGAAATCCACGCTGTAGCGCGAGCGCGAAATGTGCACACGGCGGTCTTCCAAGGGTTGGCGCAATACTTCCAGTACCGAACGTGGAAATTCCGGCAGCTCATCAAGATAGAGAACGCCGTTATGCGCCAGAGAAATCTCTCCCGGTTGCGGATGGTTGCCACCTCCAATCATGGCTACGGCACTGATGCTGTGATGCGGTGAACGGAAAGGCCTGTGGCTGAGTATATGGCCGTTTTCGACCGTCTTGCCGGCCACGGAATGTATTTTGGTGGTTTCGATAGCCTCTTCTCTCGACATGGGTGGCAAGATGCCCGGTATGCACTTGGCAATCATCGACTTTCCAGCCCCAGGCGGCCCTATCATGATAAGGTTATGACCTCCACAGCAGGCTATCTCGACGGCGCGTTTCACACTGGCTTGCCCTTTGACCAGACTCAGGTCTTCGGGGCAGGGGTGGCCCGCCGCGGACGCGGCGGGCCCCTCATCGCAAAACGCAGCCATGGGCTTTTCACCGCCCAGATGCGCCTTCAGTTCTTTGAGATGATGCACGGCAAATACCTCCAAACCTTCGATGGCCGAAGCTTCGCGAGCGTTTTGGAAGGGCACGTAGAGTTTGTGCAGCCCCAACTCTTTGCAGAGCACCGCCACCGGCAACACGCCGTTGACCGCTTGCAGACTGCCGTCCAGAGATAGTTCGCCGATGAAAAGGCTGTTTTCTACCGCTTCTTTGGGAAAATGGTCGCCTGCCAACATCAGCCCGACGGCCAAAGGAAGGTCGTAGCTGGTACCCTCTTTGCGAATATTGGCGGGCGACAGATTGACTATGACCTGTTTGCGCGGGATGTTCATGCCGTTCATCTGCAGGGCCGAGGCAATGCGCTCGTGGCTTTCCCTGACGGCATTGTCGGGAAGTCCGACAATGGAAAATCGGATGCCGCGCGATACGTGGATTTCGATGGAAACGGGCAGGGCTTCTATGCCCTGAAGAGCCGCTGTGTGAATTCTTACAAGCATAAAATATGTTAATATGGCGTTAGAAAGGATATGCAAAGATAACACACAATTTACATTAACAGCAAACAGTTCGTCAAAAAATATGTACTTTTGCCGCTTGATTATTTGGCATAAAAATTTCACCGCTATGCACAAAATTGGTTTCAACAACGATCTCTATCTGCAAACGCAGTCGGAGAAAATCATGGAAAGAATCTCGAAATTTGGAGGTAAACTTTATCTCGAATTCGGAGGAAAACTTTTCGATGATTATCATGCTTCGAGAGTTTTGCCGGGTTTCGCTCCCGACAGTAAAATCAGAATGCTTGAAAAGCTGAAAGATGAGGCGGAAGTGGTTATCACCATCAACGCCAACGACATTGAAAAGAACAAACTCCGTGGTGATTTGGGTATTACCTACGATATGGATGTCTTGCGTCTTATCGATGCTTTCCGTGGTTATGGGCTCTATGTCAGCAGCGTTGTACTAAGCTGTTTCGAAGGACAAGCCAGTGCGGTAGCTTATCAGCACAAATTGGAAAAACTGGGTATCAAGGTGTACCGACATTACCCTATTCCCGGTTATCCCTCGAATGTCCAGTACATTGTGAGCGATGAGGGCTATGGCAAGAACGATTACATCGAAACGACGCGCCGTTTGGTGGTTGTTACGGCTCCCGGCCCGGGAAGCGGCAAGATGGCCACTTGTCTTTCGCAGATATATCATGACAGTAAAAGAGGCATCCGTGCAGGTTATGCCAAATTCGAAACTTTCCCCATCTGGAATCTTCCGCTCAAACATCCGGTTAATCTGGCTTACGAAGCCGCTACCGCAGATTTGAACGATGTAAATATGATAGACCCCTTCCATTTGGAAGCCTATGGTCAGACCACTATCAACTACAACCGCGATGTTGAGATTTTTCCGGTGCTGAACGCTATGTTCGAGCATATTTTGGGAACATCTCCTTACAAGTCGCCTACCGATATGGGTGTCAATATGGCCGGTAACTGCATCATTGATGATGAAGCTGTTTGCCAAGCCGCCCGCGATGAAATTGTGCGCCGCTACTATCAGACACGCTGTGCCGTTCGTAAGGGTATGGCCAGCGAAGAAGAAGTATATAAGTTGCAGTTGCTTATGGAGCAAGCCAAGGTTGACCCTTCAAGCCGCAAGGTGGCCATCGCTGCTGTGAAGAAAGCCGAAGAGACGCAGGAGCCCGCCGCAGCCATCGAACTTCCCGACGGCACCATCGTTACGGGCAAGACCAGCAAACTTTTGGGTGCTGCCGCTGCCATGTTGCTCAATGCATTGAAAGTTTTGGCCGGCATCAGCAAGGACGTAGACATCATTTCATCCGGGGTTATCGAACCCATCTGCCACTTGAAAGTGGAACATTTGGGCAACTCTAATCCCCGCCTGCATACCGATGAAGTGCTGATTGCCCTTTCTATGTGCGCCATCAATGATGAATATGCCGAGAGGGCCATGGAGCAGCTTTGCAATCTGCGTGGCTGTGAGGTGCACACCAGTGTTATCCTTTCGCAGACCGATACCAATGTTTTCCGCAAAATCGGTGTCAATCTAACCAGCGAACCCGTTTACCAGACCAAGAAGCTTTATCACGGATAGGCCATTATCCCGAAAGGATTTGACGATTTTTTGGATTTCGTCATATAGAGCGAGGCCGGACATCTGGATGTCCGGCCTCGCTTGTTGTTAGAACCACTGCCGATTAGCAGTACATATTCACGATAGCTTCGTAGAGTTCCTGCTTGCCGCTGGTCTGTTTGGGCTCGCCATTCTTTTTGGCGTAAGCGTAAACATCTTCGAGCTTGAGTTTGCCTTCTTCGAAGTCCTTACCAATACCCTTGTCGAAAGAAGCGTAACGTTCGGCAACCATTTGCTTGATGGGAGATTCTTCGAGCAACTTGGCAGCATTTTCGAGAGCGCGTGCCATGGCGTCCATGCCTGAGATGTGGGCGATAAAGATGTCCTCGAGGTCGGTAGAGTTTCGACGTGTCTTGGCATCGAAGTTGGTACCGCCGTTGCCAAAACCGCCGTTGCGGATGATTTGCATCATGGCCTGGATGAGTTCGTAGTTGTCGATGGGGAACTGGTCGGTGTCCCAGCCGTTCTGGTAGTCGCCGCGGTTGGCATCGATAGAGCCGAGCATGCCGGCATCGACAGCGCAAGCTAGTTCGTGTTCGAAGGTGTGGCCGGCCAAAGTGGCGTGGTTAACCTCGATGTTTACCTTGAAGT
>CAYRHC010000021.1:0-13639 GCA_964423935.1 uncultured Bacteroidales bacterium
GTAGATGGTAGGAATAGTCAGCTTGCTGATGGCCAGAGGTCCTTCGGGCATCAAAGCCTTGGCGTCGCCGGACAGCTGTTCAGCGATGATGGCAGCGTCGAACTTGCTCAGGTCAACAAGAGCGCTAACGTCTTCAGCCTTGGCGCTGGGCAGAACAACCAATTCAACATTGTAGTCGTAACCTTCGTTGAGGTACTTGTAGACAGGATCTTCCGTGGTAGCGGCAGCACCGGCATCCATAGTCTTGTCGGTGGTGAAGTAAGCTACGTGAGGAATGTTGGTAACGTCCTTGACATAGTTGGCGGCAGCACCAATGTAAGTGCCGTCAACACCGGCCTTCATCAAAGGAGAAGTGTGAGGAATTTGCAGCACGTTGCCCTGATACCAGATGTCAGCGCCATTGGCGAAACCAAGCGATGCCAAAGTGATATCGTTGCGGGTAGCCTTGATGTTGGCGTTATCGAAGATAGGCAGGTTACCTTCTTCCATAATCTTACCCAATTCTACCTGAGCCATTACGCTGTCGGGATAGAATACGTTGTTCAGAACCTTCACCTTGTAGTTGTCGTTCGTGCCGTCGGTACCCAAAGCCAAGCGGTTGGCGATACCCAGCGAGTCGCACTTGTGGTTCAGTTCGAAGAACAAGTTGTTGTTGATTTCAATTTCGGCACCCTTCCAACCATACTTGCTGCCGCAGGTGAATTCGAGGAAGTTGCGGTATTGAAGACCATTCCACCAGCCGTTACCTGAGAATCCGTACAGGGTGTTGTTGTTGAACTTGATGCGCATGATAGAGTCGCTGTCAACAACGGGAGCAACGTTAGAGAAGTTGATGAACTGCTTGCCACCGTATTCGATGAACTGGTTGTCGGTGAATTCCAAAGAACCAACCGTGAAGTTCTTCTGGTTGAACTGGAAGGCGTGGTTACCACCGTCCTGAGCGGCCAGACCATATTCAATCACTTCGTTGTTCTTGAAGATGAACTTGCCAAGATAACCGTTGTCTGCACGGAACTGAGCAATCTGGGTGCTGGTAATGGCATCGAATACGCAGTTGGTAACAGTCAGGGTGTTGATGGTATCGTTGCCCTGCATCATCTGAACTGGAATACCGCCTTCAATGAAGGTCAGACCATCGATGGTGTAGTATTCCAAACGGAACTTGGTAGCAGCCAAAGTACCGCAAACAACAGGCTTGGCACCTTCGGCAGCCTTGATGGTGATACCCTTGGCATTGCTCAGTGTCTGATAACCCGTACCAATTTTGTAGATGCCGCCTTCGTCGGTGCAGTCGAGCATGGTGATAACGGGATATTCAGTATCGAAGTTGTAGGCAAGAGCCTGCTTCAGACCGGCAGCCGTGCTGACAACAGCACCAACTTCGTTGGCCTTGAAGTCGAAGTACATTTCAGCAGTACCGATGTAGCCACCATTATGACCGGCGGTGTACATCTTGTGGCTCTGCAGCATCTTGTTACCGGCTACATAAGCGAACTCGGGGAAGTCTTTCTGGAAGTAGTTCTGACGGTTGAATACCTTGAACTTGGCCGTCCAATCTTTCGTGTTGGTAGGCAGAGCGATGGTTTCTTCGTAAGTAGGACCACTGGCGCGAACCGAAGCGACACTGTCGGGAATAAAGAGGTTACCGGCAACATTGATTTCGGTGTTGGCTGCATAAGCATCGGTCATATCCTTGGTGAAGTTGATAAGAGCTGCAACGGGATACTCGGTGATGAAGGAGTCAACCATGTTGTGGTAGAACAAGTTGTTGTTGACGTTGATCTTGGCGCCCTTGCTCATGTTGTTCGAGAACTCGATGAAGTTGTGAGCGTTACGGCCGTCTTTGGCAACCTTGTTGATAGAATCCACGTGGTTGATGCTGTAGCCACCCCAACCATTGAAGATGTTGTTTTCAACGGTGATGTTGATGATAGAGTCGCTGCCAACAATGGTAGACATGTTACCGAAGTTGAGGAACTGCTTACCAGCCCAGTTGTTGAACACGTTTTCGGTCATGATGAAGTTGTTGGTACAACCCCTGTTGATCTGGAAGGGATGGTTACCACCGTCATTCTTTTCAACGCCGTAGTTGTTAACCGTGTTCTTGGTGAAGATGATGGTTTCGATCATCTGCTTGAAGTCGTTGCCGCGGTGGGCAATAATCTGTTCAGCCTGCAGACCGTCGAAAGTACAGTTCTTAATGGTGAGCACCTTGATGGAGTCGCCCGTATCGCCACCCTGCTTGGGGAAGTTGATAGAGGTATAGCCTTCGGCAGAACCGTCGGGATAGGCCACGAAGGTAAGACCGTCGTAGGTCAGGGATTCCATATTGACAAGGAGCGGAGTGATACGACCGGCAACCTTGGTACCGGCGGTAGACTTGATGGTCAAGTTCTTGAAGGCGGGATTGTATTCCAAAGCCGAGTTGCTGAACTTGAACAATGCGCCTGTGGTGATGGTGATGGTAACATCATTGCTGTCGTATTGGTCGGACTTCAAAGCGTCGATGAATTCTTCAACGCAGCTGGCAGTAGCGGTAGAACCGCTCACCTTGGCCCAGCTTTCAAAGCCTACGTAATCCAGCGTGAAATCGCCGAACATCAGGTCGCCGTTGCGGCCGTCGTTTTCGAGAACCTTGATAACCAGAGTACCGTCGGAAACACGTACCTTAACCTTGGCAGAACCGGCAGCATCAGCGCTGGAGTTGCCGAACTTGGCGCTCTTGTCGTTGGCATAAAGCGTAATGGTACCCTTGCCGTAGTTACCACCTTCGTTTTTCCAAGCCTTGGCGCTGAGGTAGTAGTCGCCGTTGGGCAGACCGCTAACGGTGTTGGTCAAGCTAACAGACTTGAAGGCCTGCTTAGCATTCTTGGTGTTGTGGAGATAGATGGCAGAGCTGATGCCCTTCTGACCGCTGACGAATTCAACCACGATGGGGCTCTTGGCATCCTTGGCAACGGTATCCAGCGTCCAAGCGTTCAAGCTGTCGGTGAAGCTGGCGTTGGTGATGAAATAAGTGGCGTCGAATTCGCCCAGAGCCAATTCCAAAGCGGCAATCCACTTTTCGGCCTTAGGACTCTTTTCGCCGGCTATGTACTGATTTTCGTGTACAGTAACGATAGAATCGACAACAGACTTGTCGGTCTTGCTGCTGGCGGCAACGAAGGCTTTGGCCTTGTCGATGGCTACCTTATAAGCTGCGAAATCGTCGATAGAACCTTGGGCTGCAGCGTTCAGGGTTTCCAGTTCGGTGCAAAGGCCCATATATTCGGCATTGACAGTGGTGGCGGTAGCAGCGGCGGCAAGAGCTGTGGCATAGCGGTTGCTATAGTCGGTGAGCATCTTCTGGCTGGCATAGGTGTTGGCTACGGTAACCAAAGCTGCCAAATCGGGGCAACCCTTGTAGATAACCTTCAAATCGCCGACAGCCAATGTATTGTTGCGGTTTTGGGTAGAGGCGAACGTGATGGTAAGCGTACCGTCGCTTACGCGGGTGTTGACCGTAGTCTTGGCACCGCCTTTAGCGGAAGAGTTACCGGAATTGGCTTTTTTGCCGTTGGCGGTCAAAGAAAAATCGCCCTTGTTGTAGTTAGTACCTTCTTGTCTGTACAGAACGGCGGAAACCTCGTAATCGCCAAAGGGCATATTAGCCTTTTGGGAAACGCTGAAGCCGTTGAACTTCTTGCTGGAAGTGGCTTCCAGGTAGGTCCCTGTAAAACCATACTTGCCGCTCGAAGTCGTAACTGTCCAGTTTGAGCTCTCGGCAACAGTCCAACCCTTGGTGCTGTCTGCGAATGCGGGGTTAACGAACGACGATGTCATATCATCGCCGGCCGTCTGGGCATTCAAACTCAAGCTCATTGCGCCGACAGCCAGAAGCAGGGCGCATTTCCTGAAAATTTGTTTCATAAGCTTAAATTAAAAAAGTTAGTAAAATGGTTGATAGTTATTAAAATTGAATTTTAACGATTCCTCTTTTTACATGTCTGTCTCTTCACAAATTCCTACATGATTCGCTTATAGGTTAAAGGTGCCCCTTGACGAGGGGCACCCGAAAAAGCGACCAAATATAGCGGAGTTTGGCCGCTTAAGCAAAAAAAACGCAAGAATATTCCCATTTGACGGGCTTTTTTAACACTTGTCGCCCAAGCTTTGCCTTAGTTCAATCAGCTGGTCGCGCAAAGCTTCCAGGCGTCGTTGCAGTTCCATGCGCGCCTCGGTTTGCGTGCGTCGGGTCTTGAGTGCCTGCCGGGCATCGGCGATACTCAGCTTGCGCTCCTTGAGCAGATGTTGCACGCATTGCAGTTCGTCTATGCACTTTTGATCGTAGCGCCGCGTGCCGCCCTGGCTTTTGTGAGGGCGGATATTGTCGAACTGTTCTTCCCAGTAGCGCAGGGTGGCTTGGGATACACCGAGCAGTGCCGACACTTCGCTTATGCTGTAGAACTGCTTCATACCGCTCGGGGTTTAGTCCATGGGAACGCCGGAGTTGCTGAGCTCCATGAGCATGTCGTCGTACTCTTCGGCGCTGAGGTCTTTAAAGAAATAATGTATAGGATTGTCGGGCTTGCCGTTCACGCGCACCTCGTAATGCAGGTGCGGAGCGGTGGATTTGCCCGTGTGTCCGCTGAGCGCAATCACATCGCCGCGTTTCACTTTCTGGCCTTTGCGCACCTTGGCCGAGTTCAGTTTAAGGTGGGCGTAGCGCGTTTCGTAGCCGTAGCCGTGGTCTATCTTAATCAGGTAGCCGTAGCCGCCTCGCTGGTAGCCGATATACGAAACCACACCGTCGGCCGTGGCGTACACATCGTTGCCCACCGGTAGTGAAAAGTCGATGCCTTCGTGGAACTTGCGGTAGTTGTAGACAGGGTCGATTCTCCAGCCGTAGCCGGATGCTTCGCGTCTGAGGCCTTCGTGCTTGACGGGCTGTATGGCGGGCAGGTGGTGCATGCGGTCTTCGTTGTTGCGGATAAGTGCGGCCATCTCGTCGTAAGATTTGGATTGCAGGTACACGCGGCGCGAAAGTTCGTCTATCTTTTTGCTGGTCTGCTTGACCAAACTGTAATGGCTAAGGTCGGCCCACTGGTCGTAGCGGTTGCTGCGGTCGAAATTGCCTTTGCGGTTCTCGACGGGTGCGCTCTGCAGGATGGCGCGGTACATATTGTCGTCGCGTTGCTCCAGCTCCAACATGACCTGTTCCAGCTCTTCAGCCTGGTGCAGCAGCACTTCGTACTGCATGGCCATGCGGTTGTTCTCGTCGCGCAGTCGTTTGGTTTCGGGCGCATCGAAGAAAGTGTTGTACACGAAAAAAGCCGTCAAGCCCAGCAGCGCCGCCATGATGATGTTCGAAACGATGGCCAGAAACTTGACCAGGGGCGAGGGCTGATAGGGTTCGAAGTTGAGCGTTTCTTCGTTGAAACGGTATTTGGTGTGTCTTCGTGTCACGTTTACCGTAGTGATAGTTGGCGACAAATGTATATAAAAATTGTCGTTTTCGAAGATAAAATTGTACTTTTGCGCCCGTTTAACAAAATAAGTATCATGTTAGGTTCTAAAGAAATCCGTGAATCGTTCAAAAGCTTCTTTGCTTCGAAAGGACACCAGATTGTTCCTTCTGCCCCCATGGTGGTGAAGGACGATCCCACTTTGATGTTTACCAACGCTGGTATGAACCAGTTCAAGGAAATTTTCCTGGGACAAGCGGCGGCGAAATATCCCCGTGTGGCCGATTCACAGAAGTGTCTGCGCGTGAGCGGCAAGCATAACGACCTGGAAGAAGTGGGTCACGACACCTATCATCATACGATGTTTGAAATGCTGGGTAACTGGTCTTTCGGCGATTATTTCAAGAAAGAGGCCATCGCTTGGGCTTGGGAATATCTTACCGAGGTGCTCAAGCTCGACGCCGACCGTATGTATGCCACCGTTTTCGAAGGTAGCGAACAGGATGGCCTGGCCCGCGACGACGAGGCTGCCGGCTATTGGGCCCAATATCTGCCCGTAGAGCGCATCATCAACGGCAACAAGCATGACAATTTCTGGGAAATGGGCGATACCGGTCCTTGCGGCCCTTGCTCCGAAATCCATATTGACCTGCGTCCCGACAGCGAACGCGCCAAGGTGAGCGGTCTGAGTCTGGTCAACACCGGTCATCCGCAGGTTATCGAAATCTGGAACCTGGTGTTCATGCAGTTCAACCGTAAGGCCGACGGCTCGCTCGAAGCGCTGCCTGCCCGTCACATCGATACCGGTATGGGCTTTGAGCGTCTGTGCATGGCTGTTCAGGGCAAAACTTCCAACTATGATACCGATGTTTTCCAACCTATTATAAAAGAGATAGGCCGTCTTTGCGGCAAAACCTACGGCGAAGATCCCAAAGTTGACGTGGCCATGCGTGTCGTGGCCGACCATATCCGTACCATCGCCTTCTCCATTACCGACGGCCAGTTGCCTTCGAATGCCAAGGCCGGTTATGTGATTCGTCGTATTCTGCGCCGCGCCGTACGTTACGGCTATACTTTCCTGGACCGTCGTCAGGCTTTCCTTTATCGTTTGCTGCCCGCCCTTATCGACACCATGGGCGAGGCTTATCCCGAACTGGTGGCCCAGCAGGCACTGGTGGAACGTGTAATCAAGGAAGAGGAAGAAGCCTTCCTGCGTACGCTTGAAACGGGCATCAAGCTGCTCGACAAGATGATGGCCGCTCAGAAGGCTGCCGGCAACAAGGTGCTCGACGGCAAAGATGTCTTCACGCTTTACGATACTTACGGTTTCCCCTTGGACCTGACCGAACTGATTCTGCGCGAGAACGGGCTAGAAGCCGACATCGAGGTGTTCAACGCCGAAATGCAGCAGCAAAAAGACCGTGCGCGCCATGCCGCCGCCATCGAAACCGGCGACTGGGTTATCCTTAAGGATGTTGAACAGAAGTTCGTGGGCTACGACTTCCTGCAGTGCGACGCCGAAATTATCCGTTACCGCAAGGTGGCCCAGAAGGGCAAGTCCTTCTATCAGATTGCGCTCGACCAGACACCTTTCTATGCTGAAATGGGCGGTCAGATTGGCGATACGGGTTATCTCGAAGCCGACGGTGAACGTATTCGCGTGCGTGATGTCAAGAAGGAAAATAACTTGAGCGTGCATATTGTCGATACCATGCCGCAAGACCCTTCGGCCTGCTTCAAGGCTGTGGTTGACGCGCCGCGCCGTGCCAAGATTTCGGCCAACCATACGGCCACGCACTTGTTGCATGAAGCCCTGCGCGAGGTGCTGGGTACGCATGTGGATCAGAAGGGCTCTTACGTGAGCGATGCCCTGTTGCGTTTCGACTTTTCTCATTATCAGAAGCTTAGCGAAGAAGAAATACGTCTGGTAGAACATAAGGTGAATGCCAAGATTCGTGCCTGCATTCCTTTGGACGAACATCGCAATATGCCCATAGCCGAAGCTCGCGCCATGGGTGCCAGGGCCTTGTTCGGCGAAAAGTATGGCGATGAGGTGCGCGTGGTGCGCTATGGCGATTCGATCGAGCTCTGTGGCGGTACCCATATCGCCAACACCGGTCACATCGGCAGTTTCCGCATTCTGAGCGAAAGCTCCATTGCCGCAGGCGTACGCCGTATCGAAGCCATCACGGCCGAGGCGGTAGAGAATTATGACGACCAGCTGAAAGACAATCTCTCCGAAATAAAATCCATGTTCAGCAATACCGGCAATCTGGCCGAGGCCATTCGCCGCAGTCTGGAAGAAAACCGTCAGCTCAAAAAGCAGGTGGAAGTCTTTATGGCCGAAAAAGCCAAGGCGGTGAAGGAGGAAATCAAGGCCAATATGCGCCGGATAAACGGTGTGGATGTGGCTACGCTTTGCGCAGCCCTGCCTGCCGACCAGGTGAAGGACATCGCTTTCCAACTTCGTGGCGAATGTGGCGACAATTTGCTGTTCGTTGCCGCTACCCAGCAAGACGGCAAGCCTCTGTTGACAGTGGCTTTGGGTGCTGCATTGGTAGAAAAAGGCATGAATGCCGGAGCTATGGTGCGTGAGGCTGCCAAGCAGATCAAAGGTAACGGTGGCGGTCAGGCCCACTTCGCTGTGGCCGGCGGTAAAGATGCCGCAGGCTTGCAGGCTGCACTGGATGCCGTGCTGGCAATGATTTAGGAATCGGTAATCTTAGAACTTCATATCTTCCTTGTCGATGCGCTTGATGTCGCGTATCGACTTGATGCCCTTCAGCTTGTCGATAAGCTTGTTGAGGTCTTCCACATCGTGGATGTAGAGCGTCATGAAGCCCTTGAAAACACCGTCTTTCGTTTCGATGTGCAACATCTGGATGTTTACTTTGTATTCGTCCGAGATGATGCGCGTCAGCTGACTTACCACGCCGACTTCGTCCACACCGGTCATTTCCAGATAGGCGATGAACGACATGGTTTTCTGCGTAGCCCATTCGGCGGTGATGATGTTGTTGCCTTGGCTGCTCTTGAGTTTCATCACCACCGGACAATGCTGCTTGTGGACGGTGACGATGCCGTTCTTTTCCACGAAACCCACCACTTTGTCGCCGGGAATGGGCTGGCAGCAAGGGGCCAGCACGTAGCGCGAACGCATCGATTCCTCGGTGAGCTGGTGCAGGGCCTTGCGGTCGGTTTTAATTTCGGTGCTTTCCTCTTTTTTGTTGCTGCGCCACAGGGAATTTTTCAGCGTCTGCATCCACGAGCTGCCCGAAGGTTTCTTGTAAAGGTCGGCGGGCAGGTCTTGCAGCTTGATTTCTTTTTTGCCCAGTTTCAGCAAGAGGTCGTCGCGGCTGTCGCAGTCGAAATGATCGATGAGCACCTGTATGTTCTCGGGCGATGTCGCCAACCGTTTTTCGTTGAGGAAATCGCCGAGTTCCTGTTCGGCCGCCTTGAGGATTTCGCGGTTGTCCTTGCGCAGACGGCTGCGAATCTTGGAAGCCGCCTTGCCCGTGGTGACGAACTTCAGCCATTCGTATTTGGGCGTTTGCACATCGGAGGTGAGAATCTCTATCTGGTCACCGCTCTTGAGCACATAGCTCATGGGTACCAGTTGATGGTTGGCCTTGGCACCGATGCAGTGGAAGCCTAGTTCGGAGTGCAGCTCAAAGGCGAAGTCCAGCGCGGTGGCTCCTTGTGCAATGGTTTTGATATCGCCCTTGGGGGTGAAGACGAAAATTTCCGAAGCGAAGAGATTCATCTTGATGGTGTCGAGCATGTCGATGGAATCGGGCTCGGGTCGCTCCAGAATTTCCTTGATGGTGAGTATCCAGCGGTTCAGTTCGTTCTCATCGTCAATTTCGTCTACCTTGTATTTCCAGTGGGCCGCAAAACCGCGCTCGGCAATGATGTCCATGCGGCGGCTGCGGATTTGTACTTCCACCCATTTGCCCGCAGGGCCCATCACGGTGGTGTGCAGGGCCTGGTAACCATTGGCCTTGGGGTTGTTGATCCAGTCGCGCAGACGATCGGGGTGCGGTTTGTACAGGTTGGTGACGGCACCGTAGATGCCCCAGCATTTTTTCTTTTCCCAAGCTTCGAGTTTGTCTTCGCTCAGGTCTTCCGGCTCTTCGAAAATGATGCGCACGGCCAGAATGTCGTAGATTTCCTCGAACTCCAGATGCTTTTTCTGCATCTTGTTCCAAATGGAGTACACCGACTTGACGCGGCTGTTCACTTCGTATTTGATATCGAGGTCGTCCAAGGCTTGTTCCAAAGGCTGGATGAACGATTCGAACAACTCTTGACGATCGGCCGAAGTGCTTTCCAGCTTTTGCGAAATTTCTTCGTATTCCTGAGGATACTCGTATTTGAAGCTGAGGTCTTCGAGCTCGGTCTTGATGCGGTTCAAACCCAGGCGATGGGCCAGGGGAGCGTAGAGGTAAAGGGTCTCGCCGGCAATTTTGTAGCGCTTTTGCGGAGGCTGTCCGTTCAGGGTGCGCATGTTGTGCAGGCGGTCGGCCATCTTAATAAGAATCACGCGGATGTCTTCGGCCATGGTGAGCAGCAAACGACGGAAATTCTCGGTTTGCGTAGAGGCGTGTTCGCCGAAGATGCCGCCCGAAATCTTGGTCAGGCCTTCCACGATGGAGGCTATCTTTTCGCCAAAATGATGGTTGATGTCCTCGATGGTGTATTCGGTGTCTTCCACCACGTCGTGCAACAGTGCGGCGCAGATGGAGGTTGAGCCCAGACCGATTTCCACGCAGCAGATTTTGGCCACGGCCAGCGGGTGCATAATATAAGGCTCGCCCGAACGCCGTTTGATGCCGCGGTGGGCCTTCTCGGCAAATCGGAAGGCCTTGGTGATGATGTCGACTTTCTTGCGGTGGTTGCTGCTGAGGTATTTCTGCAACAGGTCTTCAAACTCCGCTTCGATCATTTGTTCGTCAGTCATGGTTTTGTCCTCCTAGCCGTTTAGTAAATGATGAGCCTTTGTCCTATCTGGAGCATGTCGCTCTTAAGGTTGTTCCACGACTTTAGCTTGCTGACGGAAACGCCGTACTTGCGGGCGATGCTCGACAGATTGTCGCCCGAACGCACCCGGTAGACCACGGCTTCGCCATTGGGACGATAAGGGTTGTAGGGCTTGGATGTAAGCTTGTCGTTGAGCAGTTCCTTCTTGCGATAGTTGGGGATACTGTCCTGCCAGTGGATGAAGCTCATGCTGTATTGGCTGGGCAGGTACAGAATGCCCGCGTTGCGGCTGTTTCCATGTGCAATATCGCTGCGAAAATGCGGATTCAGCTTTTTGAGTTCGCTTTGGCTGATATGGCAATACTGCTCAATCTGCTTGAAATGCATGTTCTCGTGTATCATGAAAGTGTCGCAGACAAAGGGAAAATCAAGTTCGGCAGGGCAGATGCCGTGTTCGGCGTGATAGGTCATCACGTAGTTGGCCGCCATGAAAATAGGCACATAGCTGCGGGTTTCGCGGGGCAGATGATAGTAGATTTTCCAGAAATCCTTGCTGTAGCCACTGCGGGCGATGGCCTTGCGCACGTTGCCCGGACCGCAGTTGTAAGCGGCGATGGCCAGGTTCCAGTCGCCGAACATGTTGTAGAGCGATTTGAGGAATTTGGCGGCTGCCTGGCTCGATTTGATGGGGTCGCGTCGCTCGTCGGTGAGACTGTTAATCTGCAGGCCGTACATTTTACCCGTTGAGTACATGAACTGCCACAGACCGGCGGCACCCATCCGCGAAACGGCATTGGGGTTCAGCCCCGACTCGATGACGGGCAGGTATTTCAATTCCAGCGGTAGACCCTCAGCTTCTAGCGCTTGTTCGAAAACGGGGAAGTAATAGTCTGACAAGGCCAGCATATTGCTTACCTGACCGGGTCGCTGATAAAGGTACATCTCGATGAAGCGCCGCACTATCTTGTTGTACGAACAGGGTATGGTGTTGGGAAGCTGGGCCATGCGTTGCAGGAAAACCTCATCGGGAATGTCTTGCATATCGGGACGTTCGCTGCAATTTTCGTGGGTTTTGAGCAGGCCGAGTTCGCGCCATTCGCGGTAGCGCGCGTCCATGCAGGTGTCGATGTATGATAGCGGATTGAGCAGGGTGTCGTCCACCAGAAACGATGAGTCTATCTTGATAAAGAGCGGCTCTGAGGGACGGACGACTTCCACCGTATCTATAATGTATACAGTGTCGGGCACGGTCTTGGTATCCCTGCGGGCACGTTTGCCCGGAATGAGCGTACTTTCGGCGGGCAAGGCAATTAGCAGGACGGAGACCAGACTGAGCAATAACTTCATATCGTATTAAAAATGAAGACTTAAACTAAGGTTGAACGATTGCGAAGCTTCTTCCCAATGCAGGCTTAAGTTGTCGCTGATGTCGAAATTGTACAGCTCCGCATCTACGTAGGCATCCAGCAGGCAGATGAGGTAGAAACCCGCCCCGATGATGATGCTCAAGTCGCGCTGGCGGCGGAAACTTTGCTGTCGGTTCTTGAAGAGCGTGTTCAACTGACTTTCGGAATAGCGCGACCCGGCGGGCAGCAGTTCTTCGTAATAATTGGTACTGGGATCGTTGTCGATGAGGTCGCGGTAGGCCATGGTGTAGGCCTGATAGTATTTGTTGTTCCAGCTGATGGCATAGGTGATGCCCACCACGCCGCCCGCCACGATGGGCAATTTCCAGTAACGGCGGTTGTAAATCTGGCCCAGACCCGGACAAAGGGCGGCGTACCAAAGGGCCTTGTTGGAATCGGGCTGGAATTGGGTTGCGGCTTGGTTGTCGCTGACAGCCTCGCTGGCTGCGGGGCTGGGCTGCAGGGCGAGGCTGTCGGCCGGTAGGCCGACAGCCCGCCCGTGCAGGTAGGCGTCGCCTACCTGCACGCTGTCCGCAAAGGCGAAACCTTCGGTTTCGCTTTGCGCCAGCAGCATCCCCCTTGCTGAAGCAAGCATCAGCAGGCAAGCCACTAATCTTATGTAGAACGGATGTCCGGCCATTGAGAAAAACCTTTCTTACGTCAGTTCAGGCTGTCCAGACGGGCCAGGATGGCTTCCAAATCTTTTTCCGACTTGAAAGGAATATTGATGCTGCCTTTGCCGTCGGTGCCCAGGTGCAGCTTTACCTTAACCCCCAACTTTTGGGCCAGCATTTTCTGCAGTTCGCCGAAATCGCCTTGCAATTTCTTGCGGGCTTGTTGGACGGCCTTCTTTTGGGCCTGCATCTGTGGCGACTGTGTCTTGATGATTTCTTCGAGCTTGCGCACCGAATAACCCTTGTCTAGGATTTCCTGATACAGCTGCAACTGCCACTGCGAGTCTTCGATACCGGCCAGTGCACGGGCGTGCGCCATTTCTATCTTCTTGTCTTTCAGGCCTATTTGTATGCTGGCGGGCAATTTGAGCAGACGCAGGTAATTGCTGATGGTGGTGCGTTTCTTGCCCAAACGTTCGCTCAGCTTCTCGTGCGTCAGGTTGTGCACCTCCAGCAGTTTTTGGTAAGCCAAAGCGATTTCAATGGCATTCAGGTCTTCGCGCTGGATGTTCTCGATAAGAGCCATCTCCATCACCTGATCGTCTTCGGTGGTCTTGATATAGGCGGGGATCTGTTCCAGCCCTATCATTTTGGAGGCGCGGTAACGGCGTTCTCCCGAAATAATCTGGTAGTTGCCTTCGCTAATCTTTCTTAACGTAATGGGCTGAATGATACCAAGTTGACGTATCGAAGCGGCCAGTTCCTCCAAGGCTTCAGCCTCGAATTCCTGGCGTGGTTGGTTGGGGTTGGGATGTATTTGGTCTATAGGGACTTCGTTAATGGACGATGAGCCTACGGTCTGGACATCGTCGGTACTGATAAGTGCATCGAGTCCACGGCCTAAATCGTGTCTTTTCTTTGCCATTAATGCTTGTTTTTCTGAATGATTTCCGTTGCTAGTTGAATATGGTCGATGGCACCTCTCGAATCGGCATCGTAGAGCAAGGCCGGCTCTCCGTGGCTGGGTGCAACGCTCAAGGTGACGTTACGCTGTATCATCGTGTCGAACACCAAGTGCTGGAAATGCTTGCGGACCTCTTCTGCCACCTGGCGCGCAGAACGCAGACGCCCGTCGTACATGGTAAGCAGGAAGCCTTCGATTTCGAGGCTGCGGTTAAGCCCGCCCTTGATTATC
>CAYRHC010000022.1:0-13373 GCA_964423935.1 uncultured Bacteroidales bacterium
GGCTATCTTCAGCGTTTCATCCCGGCATTTCTTCGCCGCCGGTCTGACGGGTGCCATCGGCTGGGCGGCCTACCTGTTCTTCCTGAAAGTACTGGGCTTTTCCGTGGTTGGTTCTACGTTTTTCAGCGCCTTGTTCATTGCCACTTCGGCACGCTGCTTTGCCGTACTGAGACAATGTCCTTCGATGATATTCCTCATTCCGGGGCTCTTTCCCATCGTTCCCGGGGCCGGCATCTACTGGTCTACCTACTATCTGATTGTCAATCAATTGGATTTAGCACTCAGTTATGGGCTGCTGGCACTCAAATCGTCGGTAGCCATCGTTTTGGGCATCGCCCTTATCCACGACCTGCCCCAAGAACTGTTCAAGCTGCTTAAAGTCTTCCGCCGCCAACGCTCATGAGTGAATTCAATACATACCGTTTTCCCTTGTCGGAGGTGCTGCCAACGCCCGCCCAAGCCTGCGATTATCTGCATCTAAGCGCCGACATGGACGACCCGGCCTACAGTTTTGTCTGCCAACAGTTGCAGGAACTAGGTAATGGCCAGACTTTTCAGAGCATCGGAGGTTACCGCGTGCAAGCCATCGACCGTATCGATGTGGCACAGGGTCTGGTACACATCGGTGAGGGCAGGCTGCAATGCGGCCGTCAAGTGGCCGGATATCTGCAAGGCAGCGACTACGCAGCACTGTTCCTTTGCACGGCCGGAGCTGTCTTCAGCGAGCGCACGCGCGCCTTTACCCAAAACGGCGACCAACTGAAAGCCTACCTTTGCGATGCTTTGGGTTCGCTCAGCGTAGAAAACGCCATGGACCGCATCCAGCGTCTGCTCGAAGAAAAATGTCAGGCGCGCGGCTGGAACATCACCAACCGCTACAGCCCGGGCTACTGCAACTGGCCCTTGTCCGACCAAAAGCCGCTGTTCTCGCTTATTGGCGACAATCCCTGCGGCATCAGTCTGAACGATTCCTGCCTGATGTATCCCATCAAATCGGTGAGCGGCATCATGGGGCTGGGCAGCGGCAGCAAAAAGCGTCCTTACGGCTGCGCCATCTGCCAAAACAAGACCTGCATCTACCGTCACTTGGTACAAAAAACAACTCATTAAATATAGACAACTATGCGCTACATTCGTGAAGCCGACCTTGATGATTGTCCGCTTATCCGGACTATGGCCTGCATCTGTTTCCCAGCCACTTACGAAAACATTCTGGAAGAAGACCAAATCGACTATATGATGGACTGGATGTACAGTCTACCCAGCCTGCGCGAGCAAATGCAGGACGGACACCATTATTATATCGCTTACGAAGATGATGAACCGGTAGGCTATGCTTCCTACAACCACGAAAGCGATGGACTTTTTCATCTGCAGAAAATTTATGTGATGCCCGAAGCTCAAGGTAGCGGTTTGGGAACTTATCTTTGGAAGCACATCGTCAGGGAAATCAAGGAGGAACATTCCAAGCCCTGCCGCATGGAGCTGAACGTGAACCGGCAGAACAAAGCCATCCATTTCTACGAAAAGATGGGTATGCACAAAGACCGCCAAGGCGATTTTCCTATCGGTGAGGATTACTATATGAACGACTACATCATGGCCATAGATATCTGATATGACGAAACAAGAAATTGCTGACATAAAGGCGCTTATGCGCCGCGAAGTGGTGCTGGCCATGGGCTGCACCGAACCAGTTGCCGTGGCCTTGGCTGTCGCCAAGGCCCGCGAGACGCTCGGTTTCCTTCCCAACCAAGTAAAAGTGCTGCTCAGCCGCAATATTTTCAAGAACGCCATGGGCGTGGGCATTCCCGGCACGGGCATGATAGGCTTGCCTATCGCCATAGCCATGGGCCTTGTCGCCGGCAAGAGTGAACGTCAGCTGGAAGTACTCGACTTGAAGGAAGAAGAGGTGCAGGCCTCCAAGCAATGGCTCGAAGAGCACCAGCACGATATCACCATCGCGCTCAAAGATACGCCCGAGAAGCTTTACGTGGAATGCCTCTGCCAAGGACAGGGACATCAGGCCCTTGCCACCATTGCCCAACAGCATACGCATTTTGTGCATATCGAAAAGGACGGACAGGTGCTGCTCGACCGGCCACTGACTCCCAACCACGAGCAGGCCAAGGATGGCTCGCCCAAACTGAGTGCCCGAAAAGTCTACCAGTTCGCCACCGAAACGCCCATCGAAGAGCTTGAGTTTATCCTGGACACCATTCCCTACAATGTCGCCGCCTCCGACGAAGGCATGAAAGGCCATGGACTTTCCACCGGTAAAATTCTGCTCCGCAATGCCGGCTGCGACATTGTCCACAACATCGTTGCCAAAACCGTGGCCGCCGCCGATGCCCGCATGGACGGCTGCACCAAACCCGTCTACAGCAACTCGGGCAGTGGCAACCAAGGCATCACCTGTACGCTGGCCGTCTACGAATATGCCCTGCGCAAAGGCATCGACAAGGAAAAGATGACCCGTGCGCTCATCATGAGTCACCTCTACTCCATCTATATCAAACAGGGCATCGGTCGGCTGTCGGCGCTCTGCGGCATCGTGAACGCCTCTATCGGTGTGGCAGCCAGCATCTGCTACCTGCAGAACGGCAGCTTCGATCAAATCTGCTACACCATCAAGAATATGATCAATACGCTGGCGGGTATGGCCTGCGACGGTGCCAAACCCAGTTGCGCCCTTAAAATCACCACTGGTCTTTACTCAGCCTTTGTCAGCTCGGAACTGGCGCTCAACGACAAGGTAGTGGAGAACACCGATGGTCTGGCCGAGAACGACATCGACCGCAGCATCGCCAACATCGGTCGTTTGGGCTTCGAAGGGATGAACGAAACCGACGAAGTGATACTCGACATCATGACCCACAAACAATCATAATTTCGAGAAATCATCGACAGCCTTGAAGAAGGCATCGATATTGGCAAAGGGAACTTCGGGCGGCAGATCACAGCCCGAGGAAATGACGAAATTGCTGTAAGGTTTCATCTTTTCGAGCAATTCTATGGTAGCGGCGTACACCTTTTCGGGGCTTGCCTGCTTGAAAATGGAAACCGGATCGAGATTGCCCATCACCATTATGTTGGAAGGCACCTCATGCATCACCTGTTCCATATCTATCATATTGCCGAAGTGCAAGGCTCTGGCACCGCTCTGTACCATAGCGTCGGTGCAGTGTCCGGTGTTGCCGCAGTTGTGCAGTATCAGCGTGAAGTTGTCGTCTTGAACGGCTTGCACTATGCGCTGGATGTATTGGGTGGAGAACGTGAGGGCGTCTTCGTTCGAAAGCAGACCGGCAGCAGGTTCGGCCATCACCACACCGGCCACGCCCGTTTTTTTGATGGCCTGACAGTAATTGAGCAGGAAAGCCGTGCATTTTTCGAGCAGCCGGTGCATGGCATCGGGTTCGATATAGATACCCATCATGATTTCGTTCATATCGTACAGACGGCCGGCCAGCGAGAAGGGACCGATGCAGCCTGCAAAGACGGGACGCGAACTGATGGTTCTGGCGCTGAGCATATCGGCCATCAAGTATTGTGGCACGCGCCCGGCCGAAAGGGAAGGGACCTTGAGCGCATCTATCGCGTCAGCGTCACAGAGCAGTCGTCCGCAAATTGTGGGAATCTCGTTGTCGGTCATTCGGATGGGAGCGCCGAAAGCCTCAGCCTCGACGGTCAAGTCCATGATCAGTGTCGACGCAGCCGAAGGGTATTTGTCTACCAAAGCCTTCACCGCTTGATAGTGCACCTGACCGTTGCTGACGGCATCTTTCACTGTTTTGCCGATAATTTCGATACCGGGATGGGTCATTATAGGAACTGCGGCCACCTTGGGGCTCTGCAGGGTTTGTTCAATCCATTTGAGCATAATCTTTGTCGTTTGGAATCTGCATAGAAATAATTGCTGCAAGTATAAGAAAAAAACACTAACTTAGCCGCCACTAACTGCTTTTTTACGACTTTTAACGATGATGACCCACAGAGAAAGATTCTTCGCCACCGTCCGTGGCGAAAAGGTCGACCGTCCTGCCAGCTGGCTTGGTTTGCCCGTGCCGGGAGCCCTGCCCAGACTGTTCGAATATTTCAAGGTTGACAATGTCGATGCCCTCAAAAGGCTGATTGACGACGACGTATATCCCATACCCGTTCCTTACGACAACCCACCCACCAACGACATAGGCTGTTCGCTGGCCTTCGCCAAGAGCGGCGTTGGCGGCGCTCAGGACGAGCGCACCCTGACAGCCCCGGGCTTTTTCGAAGACATGACCGACCCGGCCTTGGTAGAGACCTTCCCTTGGCCCAATCCCGAAGAGCATATCGACTTCAACAAAGCGCGCCGCCTGGCCCAAAGCGCTCCCGAAGATATGGCACGCATGGGTATTATGTGGGCCGCCCATTTTCAGGATGCCTGCTCTGCCTTCGGCATGGAGAACGCCCTGATGACCATGTTCATGGCACCGGAAATGTTCAAGGCCGTCATCGACCGCATCACCAAGTTTTATTTGGATTGCGGGGAGATTTTCTACGAAGCCACCAAGGGTTATCTGGATGCCGTACTTATCGGCAACGACTTTGGCAGCCAAACCGGTCTGATGGTAGGCCCGGACGAATTGCGCGAATTTGTCTTCCCCGGCACCAAAAAGCTGGTAGATCAGGCCAAGAGTTACGGTCTGACGGTAGTTCACCATTCCTGCGGCTCCATCTATCCCATCAACGACGACTTGTTCTCTTTGGGCATCGACGTTATCCATCCTATCCAAGCCAAGGCCAAGGATATGCAGGCTGAAAAGCTGGCGGCCGACTTCGCCGGCAAAGGCTGTTTCTTCGGCGGTATCGATGCGCAACATCTGCTGGTGAACGGCACGCCCGAGGAAGTGGCTGCCGATGTGCGTCGCGTGCGCAAGGCCTTTCCCACCGGGCTCATTTTCTCGCCCAGTCACGAAGCTATTTTGCCCGACATCAACCCCGCCAACATCGAAGCGCTGTTCAAAACCATCCACGAATAATTTTCAAATTCAAGCACAATGAAACGATACGGACAAGTCATCGCGGTAAAACCCGAGAAACTGGAAGAATACAAACGTCTTCACGCCAATGCCTGGCCAGGCGTTCTCAAGATGATAAGCGACTGTAATATCCGCAACTACAGCATTTATTATAAGGACGGCCTGCTGTTCAGCTATTATGAATATGTGGGCAACGACTACGAGGCCGATATGGCCAAGATGGCCGCAGACGAAGAAACCCAGCGCTGGTGGGATGTGTGCAAGCCTTGCCAGCAGCCGCTCGAAACCCGCGCTCCGGGTGAATGGTGGGCCGATATGGAAGAAGTGTTCCACTATTAAAACTCCCGCCTATGTCGATGTTCAAGAACAGCAAAGGCGTGAACTATTTCGTACCTTTCCTTCTGATTGCAACGCTTTATTTGCTTTGGGGTCTGGCCCATGGCATGCTCGATGTGCTCAACAAGCATTTTCAGGAAGCTTTTTCTATGACCAAAGCTCAGTCGGGCTTTGTACAGTTTTCGGTCTATATCGGCTACTTCATTATGTCCTTGCCGGCGGGCATGATTATGCGCCGCATAGGTTACAAGCGCGGTCTGATGACGGGTCTGCTGCTGTTTGCGCTGGGTGCCCTTGCCTTCGTTCCCGCCAGCTACACCCACTCTCCCTATCCCTTCTTCGTAGCCCTGTTCATTCTGGCCTGCGGTCTTTGCATCATCGAGAACGGAGCGCATCCCTGTGCCACCGGTATGGGACCGGAAGAGTACGCCGGACAACGTATCAACTATGCAGCCGCCTTCAACGGTGTGGGTTGGATTGTCGGCCCGCTACTGGGTACGGCACTTATTCTGAACGGCACAGGCAGCAGTTTCGATTTGGCCAAGCCCTATATCATCGTGGCCGGGCTGGTCATCTTGGTTGCCGTTGTGATGATATTCATCAAGTTGCCCGAGGCCGAGATGGAAGCCGACCAAAAGGAGAATGCCATCGAGGCCGGCACCGAAACAGGCTCCGTATGGGACCACAAGCTTTTTATCTTCGCTCTGATAGCGCAGTTCTTGTATGTAGGCGCACAGACGGGCGTGGGCAGTTTCTTTATCAACTACGCTATCGAGGCCGACCCGAGCATGAGTGCCAAAACCGCCGGTTATCTGCTGGCCTTCGGTTGCATGGGAATGTTCTTTATCGGCCGTATGTTGAGCGGCTTTATCATGAAGTGGATTAAACCGGCTCGTCTGCTGGAAATTTTCGGTCTGCTGGGCACGGCTTGCATGGTGCTGGTACTGCTCAAGCTGGGCCGCGTTTCCTTTGCCGGACTCTTCCTGAGCTATTTCTTCATGGCGCCTATGTTCCCGACCATCTTCGCCTTGGGTGTCAAGGGGATGGGTTCGCACACCAAACAAGCTTCATCGCTGCTGGTTATGTGCATTGTGGGCGGCGCTGTCTTCCCCATCTGCATGGGCGCACTTGGTCAGGACAACATGGCTCTTGGCTTTATTCTGCCGATGGTTTCCTTCATTTTCATCGCCATTTTCGGTGCTATGCACAGCTTGGCTGACAAGAGGAATATTCTGTCGAAATAGCTTGTTTTTCGTCTGTCCGGACATTAATTTTGCGGACCTTTAGCATCAGCTGCTAAAGCATCAGGATTCTCATCAACAACCTATGATACTATTCTTTAAAACTAAGGAAAACAATATCTTGGCTGTCGACTCCAAACAGTCGTTCAATGCCCGGGATATTGAAAAACTCACTTGGCTTTTCAGCGGTGCCCAAGCACTGACGGAAACTTCGTTGGACGGCATTTTCATCGGCCCGCGCCGCGAAATGATTACGCCATGGAGCACCAACGCAGTAGAAATCACCCACAACTTGGGATTGGAAGGCATAGGCCGCATCGAGGAATATTTCCCCGCCGCCTCTACCGAAGCCAGTCACGACCCCATGCTGCAACGTGTTTACCAAGGTTTGAACCAGGATATCTTCACCATCAACAAGGAACCCGACCCCATCGTCTACATCGAGGACATTGCCGCCTACAACCAGCAGGAGGGATTAGCCTTGAGCCAGCAGGAAATCGACTATCTGGACAGTGTGTCCAAGAAACTCGGTCGCCCGCTTCCCGACAGCGAAGTGTTCGGTTTCTCGCAGGTGAACTCAGAACATTGCCGCCACAAAATTTTCAACGGCGTGTACATCATCGATGGAGAAGAAAAGCCCAGCTCGCTTTTCAAGCTTATCAAGAAGACCTCCGAGGCCAACCCCAACCGTTTGGTATCGGCCTATAAAGACAATGTCGCCTTTAACGAAGGTCCCGTTATCGAGCAGTTCGCTCCGGCCAGCAACGACAAGGCCGACTATTTTGAAATCAAAGACATCGAATCGGTTATTTCTCTGAAAGCCGAAACGCATAATTTTCCCACCACGGTAGAGCCTTTCAACGGGGCAGCTACGGGTACCGGCGGCGAAATCCGCGACCGTATGGGCGGTGGCAAGGCTTCGTTGCCCATCGCCGGTACGGCTGTCTACATGACGGCTTATCCCCGCAATAAGGAAGACCACGCCTGCGAATACGGCATGAAGGAGCGTCCATGGCTCTATCAGACTCCCGAACAGATACTTATCAAGGCTTCCAACGGTGCCAGCGACTTTGGCAACAAATTCGGCCAGCCGCTTATCTGCGGTTCGCTGCTCACATTCGAGCACGAAGAGAACAACAAGAAATTCGCCTACGACAAGGTGATTATGCTTGCCGGCGGTGTGGGTTTCGGTAAACGCAAGGATGCTATCAAGGGAGAGCCCAAGCCCGGACAGAAGATTGTCGTTATGGGCGGTGACAACTACCGCATCGGTATGGGCGGCGGTGCCGTTTCGTCGGTTGAGACAGGTCAATATTCCAATGCCATCGAGCTGAATGCCGTGCAACGCGCCAATCCCGAAATGCAGAAGCGTGTGTCGAACGTTATCCGTGCTATGGCCGAAGCCGACAATAACCCCATCGTTTCCATCCACGACCACGGCGCAGGCGGTCATTTGAACTGTCTGTCGGAGCTGGTGGAAGCCACCGGTGGCAAGATTGACATGGATGCACTGCCCGTGGGTGACCCCACGCTTTCGGCCAAGGAAATCATCGGTAACGAAAGCCAGGAACGCATGGGTCTGGTGGTGGACGAAAAAGATATCGATCTCTTGCGCAGCATAGCCGAGCGCGAACGCGCCCCCTTCTATGTCGTGGGCGAAACCACCGGCGACATGCAGTTCGTTTTCGAAAACAAACAGGGAGAGCACCCCATCAACATCGCCTTGGAAGACATGTTCGGCAAACCGCCGCGCACTGTCATCACCGACCACAGCGTAGCCGAAAGCTATGCCCCAGCCCAATACGACCAGGAACAGCTGGACGCTTATCTGAAAGATGTTCTGAGTTTGGAAGCCGTGGCCTGCAAAGACTGGCTCACCAACAAGGTCGACCGTTCGGTAACCGGCAAGGTGGCCCGTCAGCAATGTGCCGGCGACATTCAGCTGCCCGTCTGCGACCTGGGCGTAGTTGCCCTCGACTATCGAGGCAAGGCCGGTATCGCCACTTCCATCGGACACGCACCCCAAGCCGCCTTGGCCAATCCGGCCGCCGGTTCAGTGCTGTCTATCGCAGAGGCGCTTACCAATATCGTGTGGGCACCGCTCAGCGAGCAGCTCAAGAGCGTTTCACTCTCCGCCAACTGGATGTGGCCTTGCAAGAACGAAGGCGAAGATGCCCGTCTGTACAAAGCCGTACAGGCTGCCAGCGACTTTGCCATCGCTCTGGGTATCAATATTCCCACCGGCAAGGATTCTCTTTCGATGACCCAAAAGTACGGTCAGGACAAGGTTTTCTCGCCCGGCACCGTCATTATCTCGGCTGGTGCGGAAGTATCAGACGTTAAGAAAGTTATCACGCCCGTATTGAGCCAGCATCGCAACTATCCGCTCTACTATATCGACTTTGCCGGCGACGACTTGAAACTGGGCGGTTCTGCCTTGGCTCAGTCGCTGGGCAAGATAGGTCAGGATGTGCCTTGCATCAAGGATGCCGATTATTTCAAGCGCGCCTTCAACACCGTGCAAACCATGGTGGAAAAGGAAATGCTGGCTGCCGGACACGATATCTCGGCCGGTGGTTTGGTTACCGCCCTGCTGGAAATGTGCTTCCCCAACACTCACGGAGGTCTGAACATCTGTCTGGACGAAATGGCCGCTGCCATGGGTGCCGAAGACGATTTGACCAAACTCTTGTTTGCCGAGAATCCCGCCGTACTGATTCAGGCCAAGAATGCCGCCGAAGTTGAGGCCCTGATGGGTGAGGCCAGCCTGCGCTACTTCCGCCTAGGCAATGTTTCGGGCGAACGCAAGCTCAGCATCGTGGCTCAGGAAGAACTTATCAAGTTCGACATTGACACGCTGCGCGACATTTGGATGCGTCCCTCTTACCTGCTCGAACGCAGACAGGCCGCCGGCAACTGTCCCGAAGAACGCTTCAACAACTACAAACAGCAGCCTCTGCTCATCGACTTCCTGCCTCAGTTCAGCGGCAAGCTTGCGCAATACGGCATTAGCGCCGACCGTCGCAGCAAGAGCGGCATCAGGGCCGCCATCATCCGTGAAAAAGGCGTCAACGGCGACCGCGAAATGGCCTACAGCCTCTACCTGGCCGGTTTCGACGTGAAGGATGTGCATATGACCGATCTGATGTCGGGCCGCGAAACCCTCGAAGATGTCAATATGATTGTATTCGTGGGCGGTTTCTCCAATTCAGACGTGCTTGGTTCTGCCAAAGGTTGGGCTGGAGGCTTCCTCTTCAACGAAACGGCCAAAAAGACCCTCGATGCTTTCTATAGCCGCAAAGACACGCTGAGTCTGGGTATCTGCAACGGATGCCAGTGCATGGTGGCGCTGGGGCTGCTCTATCCCGAGCACGAACAGCAGCCCGAAATGTGGCACAACGATTCGCATAAGTTTGAATCTGAATTTGTCAGCGTACAGATTCCGCAGAACCACTCGGTGATGTTCGGTTCCATGGCCGGCAGCAAGCTGGGCGTTTGGGTGGCCCACGGCGAAGGCAAGTTCCATCTGCCCTACAGCGAAGACCGCTACCACATTGTAGCCAAGTACAACTATCACGCTTATCCGGCCAACCCCAACGGTTCCGATTACGATTGCGCCGCTATTTGCTCGGCCGACGGTCGTCATCTGGCCATGATGCCCCACTTGGAAAGAGCCATCTTCCCCTGGCAGTGGGCGCAGTATCCCGAAGAGCGTCTGCATAGCGATGAAGTTACACCTTGGATAGAGGCTTTCGTCAATGCCCGCAAATGGATTGAAAAACAGTAAGATATTGCAAAATCGCTCTTATCTTTGAAGCCTGGAGTCCACCGATTCCGGGCTTCTTTTTTCCATGAAAAGATAATTTAAAAATTATTAAAAACCGGCTTGGGGTGTTATATTTGAACGCAACAGCCGTTATTCTTACGTAGATCGGCCAAAAGATGACTGCCACAGAGTTCAACAGAGAGCTTATTCCTCTCCAGCAATCGGTATTCCGCTACGCCCTCGCCATTTTAGGCAACGAAATGGATGCCGAGGACGCAACGCAAGATTCCTTTGCCAAGCTCTGGACCATGCGCGACAATCTGGATGGTCTGGACAACTTGGAGGCCTATGTGCTACGAATGGTCAGAAACCTTTGTATCGACAGAATGCGCGCCGAACGCCTGCACGAAGACAAACTGGAGGAGGCCTTTGCAGACAAGGACGAACTGGGGCCGGGTCAACGCGAAGACGTGAAGGATATGGACGCGCTGGTAAAGAAACTGATAAGGCAGTTGCCGGAAAAATCGCGCACCGTTATCCATCTGCGCGATGTCGAAGGCTACGAAATGGATGAGATAGCCGCTATTGTGGGCGAAGATGTTCCTACGCTAAGAGTGCGGCTGTCGCGAGCAAGAAAGAGTATTAGAGAACAAATGATAAAGATGATGAATTATGGCTTATAACGAACTTGACATTAGAAGCATGCTCGAGCGCTATCTCGAAGGCGAGAGCAGCTTGGAAGAAGAAAGTAGACTGAAGGCCTATTTTTCACAGGGAACAGACATTCCTGCCGATTTGGCCTACGCCAAGGCGATGTTCTGCACTTTCTCGCAACTGCACGAAGGAGTCAACCGCCATGCAGTGCCGCTTCGCATGGAAACGGCCCGCAGACAACGCAGCTTTATGGGCAAAGTGGCCGCCATTGCAGCTTCTCTGGTTATCGGTATCGCCGTTGGCGGCAACATAGCGCTGATGCACTACAAACACGAAAGCCTGATGGCCACCGGACAGCCCGTCGCACCGGCACCGCAGGAACAGAAAATATACGGCTACATCAACGGACGGCCCATCACCGACGTGCACGAGGCCTGCTCACGCGGAGCCGAAACGCTCAGAAATATGGACAACCATTTCAAAGAACCGGCCAGACAATACTTGAGCAATTTCAAGGCGCAGAACGCCAGCATGAGAACGAAATAAACCGCTTGTTATGAAAAAAATATACTCTCTTTTAATCTTAATGCTCCCACTGGGGATGATGGCCCAAGACAACTCGGCCTTCATGAAATTCTTCCAGCAATGCTCGGGCAAAGATGGCTATACCACCATCAACCTGTCGTCCGAACTGCTGAGTGTCATGACGCTGATGGCCGACGAACAGGACGAGCGCGACCGGATATCGAGCATCGATGCCATCCGTATCGTTGTCTGCCACCATCCCGGCGATGAAGAATTCGAAAAAGGCATCAAGAAACTGCTGCGCGACCCCGATTACTACCAGTTGGTTTCCTCCATCAACGAGAACGGCAAAAACGTCATCAACCTCTATCAGGTATGCCGCGACAACAAGATTGTGGAATTCATGATGGTGGCCACCGGGCCGGAACCAGAAGGCAACTGCGTACTGAATATTACCGGTAACATTCAACTCGACAGGCTATCGGCCTTATCGGAATTGGTGCTTCCTCCTTTGGACACCCTGTCGATACAAACGCCTCAGCCATAAACGCATACTCTCTTCATAAACTACATAAAAACGTTCTTAAAAAGTTAGTGCCGAGCCGCCACAGAAGTGATTTTGGGGCGGTTTTTCTTTGTTTTGTAACAAAGTTCCCTTTAACGTATCTTTGCAGCTTGTTTGACATTAACTCACGTTAAGTAACGTTTTCATGAAGAGAATCTTTACCATGCTATTAGTGCTTTGCCTCTGCACGCTCTCGGCTTTGGGGCAAAAGAAAGTGACGGTAAGCGGTTACATATCCGATGCCAAAAGCGGCGAGATGCTTATCGGGGCGGCCGTTATCTGCGAAGTCGTCTCGGAAAGAGGCAGCGTCACCGGTGCCGTTACCAACAATTACGGCTTCTACACCTTGGCCTTGCCGGCCGGTAGCCATACCCTACGATGGTCTTATGTGGGATACACGGCCCAGACCCAAGTGCTCGACCTGAGGCGCGACACCGTACTCAACATCACCTTGGAACCGGGCCAAGAACTCAAGGAAGCTGTAGTGACCGCCCGCAAGGAGGCCGGCCTAAATTCTACCACCACGGGCGCACTGGATGTTTCGTCGCAACAGCTGTCTACCCTGCCGGTACTCTTCGGCGAGACCGATGTACTCAAGGCCCTGCAATATTTGCCAGGCGTTCAGGGTGGCATGGCGGGCACTTCCGGCATCTATGTGCGGGGCGGCGGTGCCGACGAAAACCTGATACTGCTCGATGACATTCCTCTTTACAGCGTCAACCATATGTTCGGCATCTTCTCGGTATTCACGCCCGAAGCCATCAAGAAGGTGACCATGTTCAAAGGTTCCTTCCCGGCACGCTACGGTGGCCGGCTCTCGTCGGTGATTGATGTGCGTACCAATGACGGCAACAGCAAGGAACTGCACGGTCTGCTGAGCATAGGCGCGTTCACCGACAGACTACACTTGGAAGGACCCATCGTGCGTGACAAGACTTCTTTCTCGCTGAGCGGGCGCGTACTGCACAGTTTCCTGTTCACACCGCTGCTCAGTGCCAAAGGCATTCCGGCCAACTACTATTTCGGCGACTTCAACGGCAAGGTCACCCACCGCTTCGACTCGGGCGACCGCTTGATAGCCTCGGTTTACCACGGCCGCGACCGTTTTCTGGTAAACAACAGCACCACAGAAAATTATCACGGTCTCGATGGAGAGCCCATCTACGTGACGTCTATGGGCAAGCTAAACCTCGACTGGGGCAACACCGTGGCGGCGCTGCGCTGGAACCATAGCTTCGGCAATAGTCTGTTTGCCAACACCACCCTAG
>CAYRHC010000023.1:0-13139 GCA_964423935.1 uncultured Bacteroidales bacterium
CGTTGACCTAGACAGCCAGAAAGAGGCTATTGCCAACAGCATCACCGCCGAAGATATCAAGGCTTTCGGCAAAGCATTGCTTCAACAGCGGAACCGTCTGCAAGTCAGCATGATACCTGCTACTACAGCTAAATAGGCAGAGCGCTGATTCAATCAGCTTTTCCATGATAGAGGAACGGCCCCGGCGAAATCGCCGGGGCCGTTTTTTTCGTGCTGACGCGCATGATTTTGCGCGTTATTTTCCAAGAACGGCCTCCAGGCTGATGTGCTCTGACAAGTCCTCAATGCAGATGCCCAAAGAGGCTGCCACTTGGCGGTAATGTTGTTCGATGGAAGCCTGGGGTTCATCATCGGTTTCCAAGAAGAAACGACCGGGCGGGCAGATTTGCAGCGCCTCTGGTCGGTAGCGCAAGCCGAACGACAGGTAAAAACCATGTTGCAGGTATTGGCGGGCTTGTTGGGAGTTGCCGCGGAACGCGTGCAACACCCAACAAGCCACCCCGGTATAGCGCTTCTTAAGAGCCAAGACTTCGTCCATAGCCCTGACTACGTGCAAGATGACCGGCTTGCCCATTTCGGATGCCAACTGTAGCTGCTGCTCAAAGACCGCCAGTTGCCGGTCGAAGGGAACGTCGCAGCATTTATCCAGTCCAATCTCACCCAACAGAAGTACGCGCGGATGGGAAAGCAAGGCACGCATGCGTTCATCGGCTGGAGCAGCCTGCGCAGCCTTCCAGGGGTGCACGCCCACCGAGAACAGCACATTAGTAGGATACGCGTCCAGATAGGCAACGCAATCCTCAGCCGACCTACCCGTCAAGGCCGTCGCATCGAGCGACAGGACCTGCAAGGCAGCGCAAGGCTGCTCCAGCCGATGCGTATGGATATTGACAAGATTCATGGCACCGGATCGTAACCATGACCGCCCCAGGGATGGCAACGCGACAGCCGTTTAACTGTCAGCCACAGGCCTTTGAAGGGGCCGTATTTCTTAATGGCCTCTATGGCATATTGCGAGCAAGTAGGCGTAAAACGGCAGGAAGCCGGCGTAAGCGGCGAAATGCAGGCGCGATAGAAATAAACAGGCACCAGCAGCAAGAAACTCAGCGCCTTACACAAAGCTTTCCACAGGCTTTTCATGGCAGCTGCTCTTGTATTTTCTGCAAAAGTCGGCCCATACGTTCATAAACCATGTCGTAAGGCAGACATTCTTCTGCCAGCCAGACAATGGCCAGTTCCATATACAGAGGTTCGCCCTGCTGCGATTTGCAAGTTTCCACTCTTTCCCAAAGCGTCTGTTTCTGCCGACGATAAGCCTCACGCATCAGACGTTTGGCACGGTTGCGCTTATTGGCCCGATGCAATTTTTTCTTGGGAGCACTCAGCATTACCTTAATGCGCGGACAAGCGGATTCGGTCGCCTCTAAAGGTTGGGCCAAAGTCGAAGCGGCACAAGGCAACAGCCGCCAGCAGGCACGGAGCGGATAGGCAATTTGCGCATTGCCTTCACGAAACAGATTGGCGATACGTATTTCACCACAGAGTTTCTCGCTTTTAGGAAAGTTGTAACTTATCTTTTCCATGCTGCAAATATCCCAATAAAAAAGGGGCCGTAAAAGCCCCTTTCGTTGTTATCGCCAAAGAAATTATTTCTTCTTGTTGGATTCCTTCAAATAAGCCTCCATAGCCGCCGTAATGGATGGAGCCTGCGGCGTGGGAGCCTCGATATCAAGACGGAGTCCGGCATCTTTTACTGCCTGGGCTGTGGTTTTTCCCAAAGTGGCAATGGCAATCTCACCTTGTTGGAAATCGGGGAAATTCTTTTTCAACGAAGCGATACCATTGGGGCTGAAAAACACCAGCATATCGTAATCGAAAGGCTCTTCGGGCGTGAAGTCGTTGCTGACCGTGCGATACATAATCGTCTTGGTATATTCAATGTTCTTGCTCTTGAACAAGGCATCGAAATCCTCCTTAGCAACGTCCGAGATGGGCAAGAGATACTTTTCGGTAGGATGCTTGTAGATGAGGGCCATCATATCTTCCAGCTTGTTGGTGGCGGGATAGAAGATCTTACGCTTGCGGAACTGGATATATTTCTGCAAATACAAGGCAACCACCTCGCTTACACAAAAATATTTCATAGTTTCGGGAATGCTGACGCGAGTCTCTTCGCACAGACGGAAAAAATTGTCGACAGCCGTTCTAGCCGTAAAAACAACAGCGGTGTGCGCCAAAATATCAATGCGTTGATGGCGAAAATCCTTGACAGAGACACCTTCAACTTTAATAAAAGGTCGGAAATTGATGTGAACACCGTATTTTTTCTCCAGCTCGTAGTAAGGCGATTTTTCTGAAGAGGGTTTAGGCTGTGACACCAGTATGTTCTTAATTTTCAAGGCCTTGAATTTTTAAAAATGGATTTACGACATTATCAGAACCAGCCCTTTCAGCCCTATCAAAGGGGGGGCTAATTCGAGGACGCAAAAGTACAGCAAAGAATGGAAAAATGAAAGGCCGTTCGTGAAAAAAAACCTAAACAGCCCCGGCAGGGATATCAGCTTGATTATCACATAGCATACCAATGCCACCTGCAACATCAGACGGGCTGAGAATCCCAGGCCTTCGTCCAAGAGCAAGAGCAACAGCAAAGGTATCGACAGCAGGCTCAGCGTGGCCGTCACACGCGTCTGAAGCACGCCCCATTGCGAAGAGGGCAGGTGTATCCATGCAAAGAAAAAATTAAGCAGCCGTTTCAGCAAGAAAAAGGCCAGCACCAGGACAAAGCCCAGCAACAAAGGCTGCCAGTTGAAAACGCCGGCAGTAGCATCCGTCAGCCGGGCCAAGAAAAGCGAGGACACCAACAAGGCCGCCACGCAGAACCAAGACTGCAAACGGCTAACGGGAATGTCGAAATTGTAGGAGATATCTTTCTGGGGCTGCAAGAACATCTTGATGTATACGCCCAACTGGAAACGGCAACGCACAAACAAAAAAGCACCCATACCCAGCACGAACATCAGCACCAGATAGTATTTCAGACCCAAGGCCGAAGTGTCGGAGCCCTCGTAAGCGATGCCGACAAAACGCAAAGTATCCCCAAGCATCTGTAACGAATCTATCGCAGAGACGGCTTGGGGATACATGACAGTTATCGGTTCAGACTATTGCTAGTCGGCCAATTTTGCACAAAGATACTCGCGGTTGAGGCGGGCAATGTTCGAAATGGAAACATTCTTGGGGCATTCGGCCTCGCAGGCACCGGTGTTGGTGCAGTTACCGAAACCAAGTTCGTCCATCTTGGATACCATGGCTTTAGCACGGGCAGCGGCCTCCACCTTACCCTGGGGCAGCAACGCCAGCTGGCTTACCTTGGCAGAAACGAACAACATGGCAGAACCGTTCTTGCAAGCGGCCACACAAGCGCCACAACCGATGCAAGAAGCTGCGTCCATGGCCAAATCGGCCTTAACCTTAGGAATAGGAATTGCGTTGGCATCGGGCATACCACCGGTGTTCACCGATACATAGCCACCGGCTTGGATAATCTTGTCGAAAGCGCTACGGTCTACCATCAAGTCTCTGATAACGGGGAATCCGTGCGAACGCCAAGGCTCAACGGTGATAACATCACCATCTTTAAACTTGCGCATGTGCAGCTGGCAAGTAGTAATATCCTCGTCGGGTCCGTGAGGATGACCGTTGATATACAAAGAGCACATACCGCAAATACCTTCACGACAGTCGTGGTCGAAGACAACCGGTTCTTTCTTCTCGGAAATCAGCTGTTCGTTCAGCTGGTCCATCATCTCCAAGAAAGAACTGTCGGTAGAAACATTTTTCAATTGATAGGTTTCAAAGGCACCTTTTGCCTTGGGTCCCCTCTGACGCCAAACCTTCAAAGTGATATTTATATTCTTTTCCATAGATTATTTGTAATTGCGTTGTTGAACTTTGGTAAATTCGTAGTTGAGGTCTTCCTTGAGCATTTCAGGTTCGCTATCCTCGCCGGTGTACTTCCAGCAAGCAACGTACATAAACTTGTCATCTTGACGGAGAGCCTCTCCTTCGGGGGTCTGGTATTCCTCACGGAAATGGCCACCGCAGGATTCTTCACGGTGCAGGGCATCGCGGGCCATCAACTCGCCGATTTCGATAAAGTCGGCCAAGCGGAGAGCTTTTTCAAGTTCGGTATTCAAGTCTTTGGCATCACCGGGAATATAAACTTCGCTCCAAAATTCTTGTTTGATGCGCTTGATTTCGGTCAAAGCCTTCTTCAAGCTTGCTTCGGTACGGCCCATGCCGACAAATTCCCACATAATCAGACCTAGCGCCTTGTGCAAGGAATCTACCGAACGGGTACCCTGAATAGACATCAGCTTCTCGATGCGTTCGTTCACCTTCTTTTCGGCCTCGATGAACTCGGGACGCTCCGTAGAAAAGCGGGGAACACGGATTTCGTCGGCCAAATAGTTCTGGATGGTGTAGGGAAGTACAAAATAACCGTCGGCCAAACCCTGCATCAAGGCCGAGGCGCCCAAACGGTTGGCACCGTGATCGGAGAAGTTGGCTTCGCCTATGCAGAACAAGCCGGGGATAGAGGTTTGCAGTTCGTAGTCAACCCAGATACCGCCCATGGTGTAGTGGATGGCGGGGAAAATCATCATCGGGTTCTCGTAAGGATTCTCATCGACAATCTTTTCATACATCTGGAAGAGGTTGCCGTATTTCTGTTCAACAACGTTCTTACCCAGACGCTGGATAGCTTCGGAGAAATCGAGGAATACGGCCAAACCCGTACTGTTGACACCATAACCGGCATCGCAGCGTTCCTTGGCTGCACGCGAAGCCACGTCACGGGGAACCAAGTTCCCAAAAGCGGGATAGCGACGTTCCAAGTAGTAATCACGGTCTTCTTCGGGGATATCTCTACCCTTCAGCTTGCCGGCCTGCAAAGCCTTGGCGTCTTCGAGTTTCTTGGGTACCCAAATACGACCGTCGTTACGCAAAGATTCCGACATCAGTGTCAGTTTGGACTGGTTGCTACCGTGTACGGGAATACAGGTAGGATGAATCTGTGCATAGCAGGGATTGGCGAAATACGCGCCTTTCTTGTAAGCTTGCCATGCAGCGGAACCGTTGGATCCCATAGCATTGGTAGACAAGAAGAAGGTGTTGCCGTAACCGCCCGTGCCGAGAACAACGGCGTGTGCTGCATAGCGTTCAATCTTGCCGGTAACCAAGTTGCGGACGATGATACCGCGTGCCTTGCCATCGATAATGACAAGGTCGAGCATTTCACGACGAGTGTAGAGTTTGACGCTGCCCTTATGCACCTGACGGCTCAAAGCCGAATAAGCGCCGAGCAACAGCTGCTGGCCGGTCTGACCCTTGGCATAGAAAGTACGGGAAACCTGAGCGCCGCCGAAAGAACGGTTGGCAAGGCTGCCGCCATATTCACGGGCGAAAGGAACGCCTTGCGCCACGCACTGGTCGATGATGTTGTTGGAGACTTCGGCCAGACGATAGACATTGGCTTCGCGGGCACGGTAGTCACCACCCTTGATGGTATCGTAATAAAGACGGTAAACGGAGTCGCCGTCGTTCTGATAGTTTTTGGCTGCGTTGATACCGCCCTGTGCAGCAATGGAGTGAGCACGACGGGGAGAATCCTGAATACAGAAGTTCAGTACATTAAAGCCCAGTTCGCCAAGGGTAGCGGCGGCAGATGCACCGGCCAGACCCGTACCCACCACGATAATGTCGAGGCGTCTTTTGTTAGCGGGGTTCACCAGTTTCTGATGAGCCTTGTAATTCGTCCATTTTTCGGCCAAGGGTCCCTCAGGAATCCTGGAGTCGATCTTAATTGTATTGGTACTCATATCCTAGCAAGCAAAAATGTTACAAATCAAATAATAGATGGGAATAAGTGCGAACAGACCGCAAACGATGGTGGCATAGATGTTGGAGATGCATTTCCAACGGGGCATCCACTTGAGGTTGTTCCAGCCGATGGTCTGCATGGCGCTCCAAATACCGTGAGTAAGATGGAACCACAAAGCCAGCAACCAGATGAGGTACAGAACGCAATACCAGCTGTGAGAGAACAAGGCCTGCACCAAAGCGGCACCTGCCACGTGAAGTTCAACACCGTTGATGCCGGAAATAAGTTCCTGCAGCTGCATCTTGTACCAGAAGTTGCAAAGGTGCAATACGATGAAACCGATGATAATGATACCCAGCACAAACATGTTCTGCGAAGCCCATTCGACATCCTTGGGGCGCTTGTTCACTGCATAGCGCACATTGCCTCGGGCGATGTAGTTGCGTACCGTCAGGATAAAAGCGAACAAGATGTGCAGTACAAACAGCAATGCCAGACCCAGGGTTCCGATAATAGCATACCAGTTGGCTCCCAAGAAATGACAGATGTCATCGTACACACCAGGGGCGATTACCACGAAGATGTTCATGACGGCATGGAAAGTTAGGAACAGCACCAAGGCGGCTCCCGTGATACTCATAAAGAGCTTTTTGACAATAGAAGACATTCTACAGGCCATACGATTAATATAAAGTTGTTAATAATTATGCGTTTACAGTGCGCTTGCATCGCCTAAAACAAGCGATGCAAAGATATTATCTTTTTACGGAGGGAACAAGCCATTAAAGAATTATTTCAAGAATCGGAATTCTTGCGCTAATTTTGTGGGACAATTCACATCTTATGAACACCAACGTTTCAAGAAAACTGAAAAGCACTATCAAGGAACTTTCCGATTTCGAAACCCTCAAAGGCATGCACTACGAGCTGGGAGAGTCGGATGCCATGCCATCGCTGGAAGCTCTCGAAGACATCGTCCAGCTGTGCAGGGCGCTTATTTTCCCGGGTTTTTTTGGCTACCCAGCCGTGAACAAACAAAACATCGCCTACCATACCGGTATTGGCTGCGAAAGACTCTACCAGCTGCTCGTTGAACAAATACAGGAAGAAAACCACGATGAAATCGCACTGGCCTTCATACAGCAGCTGCCCCAATTGCGTGCCTGGCTCAGCGAAGACGTAGTGGCCTCCTACAATGGCGACCCTGCCGCCGACAACTATGCCGAAGTCATTGCCTGCTATCCCGGCATTAGGGCCATCAGCAGCTACCGTATTGCGCATGCGCTTTTGCAGCTCGGCGTAGCCGTGCTGCCCCGGATGATTACCGAACTAGCCCATTCCGAAACGGGTATCGACATACATCCCGCCGCCCAAATCGGCCATGCCTTCTCCATCGACCACGGCACAGGCGTTGTTATCGGCGCGACGGCCATCTTGGGCAACAACGTCAAACTTTACCAAGGCGTTACGCTGGGCGCCAAGAGTTTCCCGCTCGATGAGGAGGGCAACCCCATCAAGGGCGTGCCTCGCCATCCCATTCTGGAAGACAATGTCATCGTCTATTCCAACGCTACTATTCTGGGACGTATCACCATAGGCAAAGACGCCACCATAGGCGGCAACATCTGGGTAACGACCGACGTCCCTGCCGGAACTAGGCTGATGCAGACCAAACAAGGTTCACGAACTAGCAAAGAAATCTGATGAAACAGGAAGAATCTTTCGAAATGATAGCCAAAACCTTCTACGGATTAGAAGAAGTCTTGGCCGAAGAAATTGTCAATCTTGGCGGAGACGATGTTGAAATCGGCCGCCGGGCAGTGTTTTTCAAAGGAGACAAGCGCTTGATGTACAAGGCCAATCTGCACCTGCGCACCGCCTTGCGCATTCTGAAACCCATCAAGGCGTTCCGCGCCAAAACTGCCGATGAAATCTACGAAAACCTGCGCAAAGTCGATTGGGAAGCGTACATGGACATCAAGCAAACTTTCACGGTGGATACGGTACTTTTCTCCGACACTTTCAAGAATTCGCAATATCTGACCTACCGCGTCAAAGATGCTATCGCCGACAGTTTCAATGCGAAATACGGCAAGCGGCCTTCGGTAAGACTGGTGAACCCTGACATTTACGTTCATCTGCATATTTCGCAGGAAATGTGTACCCTTTGTATGGATTCATCGGGAGAATCGCTGCACAAAAGAGGCTACCGCACCGAGCAGACCGAAGCTCCGCTGAACGAAGTGCTGGCTGCCGGTATGCTCCTGCTGGCCGGATGGAAAGGCCAGACCAATTTCATCGACCCTATGTGCGGCAGCGGCACCCTTCCCATCGAAGCGGCCTTGATTGCCTTGAACATCCCGGCAGGCATCTACCGCCAGCGTTTTGCCTTCCAGTCGTGGAAAGACTACGACGCCGATTTGTTCGATGAAATCTACGATGAAGACACGCAACGACCCTTCGAATACAAGATTTACGGCTCCGATATTTCGCGTCAGGCCATCGCCATTGCCACCAGAAATGTCGAGCGTGCCGGGCTGAAGAAATATATCAACCTGAAGGTGAAGCCCATACAGGAAATACTCACCACGGTGGGCAACGAAGGCCTGCTCATGACCAACCCTCCTTACGGAGAACGGCTCAAGCCCGAAGACCTGATGGGCCTTTACGCCGACTTGGGAGAACGGCTGAAACACGTTTTCACCGGATATCAAGCCTGGATTCTGAGCTATCGCAAAGAATGCTTCGACCATATCGGCCTGCGTCATTCCAAGCGTTTTTTCCTGATGAACGGTTCTCTGGAATGCGAACTGCGCCAGTACGAAATTTTTAGCGGCAAGATGGACGGCTACAAAATGCGCAAGGCCCATGGCAAAGAAGAATAACTGCTACGTTGTTTGGGTGGGCCGTGAAACGGGCATCTTCCACACATGGGATGCCTGTCGTCGGCAGACAGAAGGATTTGAAGGAGCCCGCTTTATGGGCTTTCCCGATTTGGAGTCCGCCCAGGCCGCCTTTGCCCAACCTTGGCAAGCGGCGTATGCCAAACGCAACAGTCAGACAGCAGCCTCCGTTTCCAGCAACCCGCATCAGCCACGCCCGCAAGGAGATGTGGTAGCGGTGGACGCCGCCTGCAGCGGCAACCCGGGACTTATGGAATACCGTGGCGTCTTTTTACGCGATGGAAAGGAGATTTTCCATGCCGGTCCTTACCGCGACGGTACCAATAACATCGGTGAATTCCTGGCCATTGTGCATATTCTGGCGCTCCAAAAGCAGAAGGGACTGCGTCTGCCCGTCTACTCCGACAGCGCCAACGCCCTGCTTTGGGTCAAGAAAAAGAAGTGCGGCACCAAACTGGCCCACACCGGCCACAACGAAGTTATTTTTGAACTGATTGCCAGAGCCGAGCACTGGTTACAGACCCATCCACACGACGACATCCCCCTACACAAATGGCAAACCGAAATTTGGGGAGAAATTCCCGCTGACTTCGGGCGCAAATAACTTAATCCTGACGATTCCTTGGAAGGTACTCCAATATTTGCGAGCGTAAGAAGCTTCTGTCAAGATGCGTATAAACCTCGGTGGTAAGGATACTTTCATGACCCAAAAGCTGTTGGATAACCCGCAAGTTGGCACCGCCTTCGAGCAGGTGCGTGGCAAAACTGTGGCGCAAAGTGTGCGGACTGATATTTTTCTGGACACCCGCTTTCTGAGCCAAATCTTTGATGATGCGGAACACCATCGAGCGTGAGAGCTGACGCCCTTGTTTGCTCAAGAAAACATAATCATCCTGAGCTTTGCGGATATTGCAGATTTGCTGGCGGTCGGCCATCCACAGGCGTATTTCCCGAATGGCCTTGGCCGAAATGGGCACCAAGCGTTGTTTGCTACCCTTGCCTTCCACCAGAATGTATTCTTCATCGAAGTAGCAGCACGAGAGCTTCAGTCCCACCAGTTCGGATACGCGCAGACCACAGCTGTACATGGTTTCAATCATGGCCTTGTTGCGATGCCCGTCGGGACGGCTGAGGTCTATCTGCGCGAGCATGGCGTCTATTTCCTCTACACTCAGCACTTCGGGCAAATGTCGGCCGGTCTGCGGAGCGTCAATCAGTTCACAAGGATCGCTTTGGATATAGTCTTCCAGCAACAAAAAAGAATAAAACGATTTGATACCGGACAAGATACGCGCCTGCGAACGTGGCGAGATACCCAAATCGCGCAACTGGCAAAGGAATTGTTCTATGTCATCGCTGGTCAAGCTATCAAGGGGGCGGTCGCCGGCATAGTCCATCAGCTTTTGCAAATCGGCCATGTAAGCGGCCAAGGTGTTCTCTGACAGTGATTTTTCCAAGCGAAGAAAGGCGCTGTATTTTTTTAGCCAGGGGGTATGCTCGCTCATCTTTTGTTTGTACTTTTGTCCTTGCAAAAATAGTGAAGTCTTCAAAAAAAGAAAAAACATGCGTATAGCCATCATCAACGGTCCCAACCTTAATCTGCTGGGAAAGAGGGAACCAGGCATCTACGGAAACACTTCTTTCGAAACCTATTACGAGACATTGGTAAAAGATTACCCCGATGTCTCGCTGAGCTATTTCCAGTCGAACCACGAGGGTTCGCTCATAGACAAGTTGCAGGAATGGGGCTTCGACTACGACGGTATCGTACTGAACGCGGGCGGTTACACGCATACCTCCATCGCCCTGGCCGACTGCATCCGCGCCATCAAAACTCCCGTAATTGAAGTACACATCTCGGATATCTATAAGCGCGAAGCCTTCCGTCATGTTTCGATGATACAACCGGCCTGCGCGAGAAGTTTCATCGGGTTCGGGCTGGAATCTTACCGCAAGGGATTGGAAGCCATTATTCACCACGATTTCTAAACCTATGGACGAGCAGCTGGAACAATATCTTTGCGAACACAGCGACGAAGAGCCTCTGCTTTTGCAACAACTGCGCCGGGAAACCTATGTGAAGTTCCTGAATCCGCGCATGGTATCGGGTCACCTGCAAGGCCGTATCCTGGTGATGTTCTGCCGAATGCTACAGGCCAAAAGGGTGTTGGAGTTGGGTACTTTCACAGGCTATTCCACCTTGTGCTTTGCCGAAGGAGTCGGACCCGATGCAGAAGTCCATTCCATCGAACACAACGATGAATTGGAAGATCATCACCGAGAGTGGTTCGCACGTTCGCCCTACGGCTACAAGATAAAAATGCATTACGGCGATGCCCAAGCGTTGATTCCCTCGCTGGAAGGATATTTCGATCTGGTATTCATGGACCACGACAAACGTCAGTACCTGGCCTGCTATGAACTGTTGTTGGACAAGATGAAACCGGGAGCCTTCATGCTGGTGGACAATACGCTCTGGAACGGCAAACTTTTCAACGAAATAGAGCATAACGACAGCCAGTCGCTGTCTATCAAAGCTTTCAACGACAAACTGGCCGGTGACCTCAGGGTAGAGAAGGTAATCCTCCCTTTACGCGACGGGCTTACCATCGTCCGGAAGAAATAGCCGGAAGAAACCTCTTAAGATATTTATTTACAGACTAAAAACATCTGAATGATGGAAACGACAAGACAAAACAAAATAAGCAGACTTCTGCAAAAGGAACTGAGCGAAATTTTTTTGACGGAAACCCGCAAAATGCCCGGTGTCATGGTCAGTGTCAGCGTGGTGAGAGTCACTTCCGACCTAAGCATCGCCCGCGCCTATCTGAGTATCTTCCCCACGGAACGTTCGGCCGAAATGCTCAAGAGCATTCAAGACAACGCCAAGTCGATACGTTACGAAATGGCGCAAAGGGTACGCTTCCAGCTGCGCAAGATGCCCGAACTGCATTTCTACCTTGACGATTCGCTCGACTACGCCGAAAGGATAGACGAATTGCTCAAAAACGAATAGAAACTGCCGATGAAATGGCCGTTTTTCATAGCCGTCCGTTACCTTTTCTCGAAGAAATCGCACAATGCCATCAATCTGATTTCGCTGGTATCGGTTTTAGGGGTTGCCGCCGCAAGCCTGGCTATGGTGTGCACCCTTTCGGCCTTCAACGGTTTCCAAAGTCTGCTGGGTTCGCTTTACCGGCAGATTGATCCAGACTTGAAGATTACGGTCGTCGAGGGCAAGAGTTTCTTCATCGACAACGAAGCCTTCGCGCAGATACGGCAATTGGACAATGTGGCCGTATTTTGCGAAAGTATCGAAGAAAACGTGCTGGCGCGCTACAAAGACAGCCAAACCAGCGCCCTGCTGAAGGGAGTCAGCCTGAACTACGACAGTCTGACCGACATCAGATCTTGCGTGCACGCGGGCAAGTTCGCACCGGTCGAATACGACATTGAGTTCGCCTGCATCGGTCACGGACTGGCCGGCATTTTGGGCACCGGAAATTCCTTCATCGACCCTATCACGCTTTACGCGGCCCGGCGAAAAGGCAAAATCAGCACCCTCGACCCCACCAAGGCATTCCAATCGAAACGCATTCTGGTGAGCGGCAGCTTCGGTATCGACCAGACAGAAGTTGACGATCGCTATATTATCGCACCGATTGCTTTTGTGCGCAGACTGACGGGCTACGAGCCTACAGAAGTGGGCTGCATCGAAATTGGGCTCAAGGACCAAGCCCGCCTCGCCCAAACCAAACAACAGATTAAGCAGATTTTGGGTGATGGTTTCCTGGTACAGGACGCTTACGAACAGCAGGCAGATTTCTACCGCATCACGCGGATGGAAAAATGGGTCAGTTACCTGATGCTCTGTTTTATCCTGCTCATTGCCCTGTTCAACGTGGTAGGTTCGCTGTCGATGTTGATTTTGGAAAAGAAAAAAGACACGATGGTTCTTGCCAGCCTCGGTGCCAACGATAAGAATATCAAGCAGATATTTTTGACAGAGGGTTGGCTGATAGCCTTTTTGGGAGCCATCGCCGGCATTGCTTTGGCCTGTCTGCTGTGCCTGCTGCAACAGGAGTTCGGACTACTGCAACTGGGCGACGGCAGTTTTATCGTTCAAGCCTACCCCGTCAAGTTGAAATTCAGCGACCTGGTGGCCGTATTGCTTACCGTCATGGCCATCAGCATTCCATCGGTGTGGTGGCCGGTCAGATACATACTATGAGAAGACTCGCCTTTTTAACCATCAGCCTGCTGTGTCTGGCTTGGCCTTGGCAAGCAATGGCACAGCGTTCCTTCGGCGGCCGACCCTTCGACGACGAAGCCTTGACGCTGCGCACGCGCTG
>CAYRHC010000024.1:0-13096 GCA_964423935.1 uncultured Bacteroidales bacterium
AGCCTTTATTCCGAAGTCACAGAACAGTACCAAGGAGTCGGCCATGAAGGAACAAATCGAGAATGCTGTGGCTGTGGATCCTAACCTGACTGCACCCAACTTCGATGAAGATGCTGAATAATATTCAACACACACAGAGGGCGTCTTTTGCAAGACGCCTTTTTTTTTGCGCCTTGCCTTGCTTGCTGCTCTGTTTGGTCGCAACGGCTTGCAAGCCCGGAAAACGTTCTGTCAAGACGGAAAGTACTGCTGCCGATTCGGTGATGAACCTGCGGTATGCCCAAGGTTTTCAAGTAGCTTATTTCCCCCAATACAAAAAGGTCAGCGTCAAGAGTCCTTGGACTTCGGGGCAGAATGTCTATTATCTTTACCATGGTGAGAAACCAGCCGATTTACCGCAGGACGGTCAGGCTATTCGGATTCCTTTGCAGAAGGTAGCGCTGACTTCGTGTACGCATGTGGGTTTTATGGATCGTTTGGGGCTGTTGGCGCGCATTGGCGCTTGTTGCAATTTGCCTATGGTGTACCAGTCGGACATTTGTCAGGCTGCAGCCGATGGTCGGGTGGCCGATTTAGGCGATAATTTCGCTATCAATGCCGAAAAGACAATTTCCTTGGGGCTGGATGCCATGTTCTGGAGCGGATATGGGCAGGTGGATGCCAAGGTGAAATTTTTGCAGCAAGCCGGTCTGCCGGTGGTCGAAAACAATGAATGGATGGAAAAGGAACTCTTGGGCCGTGCCGAATGGCTGCGCTTTATGGCGGCCTTCTTCGATGAGGAGGCTTTGGCTGACAGCCTGTTTTTGGCTAGCGTCGAGGCTTACGCGAACCTCAAGCAACTGGCCGCCGCCGACAGCCTTGTTCCTAAAAAGACCATTCTGGCAGGTGAAAATTTTCGTGGTACCTGGTATGTGCCCGGCGGCGGCAGCTATATGGCACAGCTCTTCCGCGATGCAGGCGCATCCTATTATTTCGAGAACGACAGTACCAAGGGCAGCCATGCCTTGAACCTGGAACGTGTGTTGCGGGATATGGGCCACAGCGATATTTGGGTGGGTGTCGATGCCTCGACGCTTAAGCAGCTGGAGGCCAAGGATGTGCGCTATAGTTGGTTCGATGCCTTTCGCAACAAGCAGGTTTATGCCTACAATCGCCGCTCCACACCTCAAGGTGGCAATGATTTCTGGGAGAGTGGGGTGGCGCGTCCCGAGTGGCTGCTGTCAGATTTCGTCAAGTTGCTGCATCCGCAACTTTTGCCTGAACAAGATTGGTATTTTTTAGTAGCTTTGCCCTGATATGAAACATTTCGGTAGTGGCTTGGCTTTGTTGTTATGCCTGTTTGTCGCCTTGCTGGTGGCCGACTTGTGCATAGGCAGTATCAGTATTCCTTTTGCTGATGTCTGGGCCGCCTTGTTCGGACAGGCTACCGATGCCTCTGTCTATCGTGATATCGTACTGGATTTTCGTCTGCCCAAAGCCTTGACGGCTATTATGGCGGGCGCAGCCTTGTCGGTTTCCGGCTTGATGATGCAGACCATGTTTCGCAATCCCTTGGCCGGTCCCGATGTACTGGGCGTTAACTCAGGTGCCAGTTTGGGCGTGGCGCTGCTGGTGATGTTGGGTTCCATAGGTGGCACTTCCTTTTTCGCTTTGGGCTCGTGGTCGCTGGTGGTGGCTGCTATTGCCGGCGCTCTGCTGGTGTTGCTGCTGATACTGTTCATTTCGCGCCGTATGCCCGACATCGTTTCCTTGCTTATTGTGGGTATGATGCTGGGTTATATTGCCTCTTCGGTGGTGAGCCTGCTGCAGAGCATGACCAATGCCGAATCGTTGAAACTCTTTGTCTTCTGGACTTTTGGCAGCTTGAGTTCGGTTTCATGGCAGATGATGCCGGTGCTGGCACTGCTGTTTGTGGTGGGTATTGCGGTGAGTTTTTCTTTGGCCAAGGAAATGGATATCCTGCTTTTGGGTGAGTCTTATGCCCAGACTTTGGGCGTATCCATTCCGCGCATACGTTTTGTGCTGATTTTCTGTACGGCGATACTCAGCGGCAGTATAACCGCTTTTGCCGGCCCCATTTCCTTTATCGGCATTACGGTGCCCCATTTGGCCCGTGGCTTGGTGCGCGACTGGTCGCATCGCCGACTGTTGCCTGTATGTATGCTTTGTGGCTCCTGCCTATTGTTGCTCTGCGACATTGTTTCGCAACTGCCGCTGTTTCATGCGAGCTTCCCCATCAATTCGGTGACGGCTCTCATAGGTGCACCGGTCATTATCTGGATTATGCTCAAGAATAGGCGTTGACGGTGGATTTCCTTATTCGGGCAGGCAGATGCTGAGGCAATAGTCTTCTTCGAAACGATAATGTAAAAGGTAAGTCTGCGGCTGTTGCTGATAATGTCCTTGCAATGTGCCTTCTTCTTGTAGGCTGTCGATAAGTGTCAGACTGAAATCTTGCTGATAATCGATTCGGTCTTGATGGACGGCCTTGAACATGGCTTCCTTGGCTGTCCAATATAAGGTGGCCGCTTGTTGCAATTCCTCTTGTGCGATAAATTGTGTTTGCAGGTGCTGCCATTCTGCTGTGCTCAGAAAACGCGGCGCTACTTTTAGAACTCGTGTGCTGATTTTTTCGATATCAACTCCCAAATGCGACTCCTGCTTGCTGTAGAGTACGCAGGCTCGGTCGGCACCATGTGAGAAACTGATAAACCCTTGGCCTTGGGGCAGGACGGGGCGGCCACTGGGGTGCTTGCTGATAGCGGCAGGCGCTATGCCCATGGCCTGGGCGGCCCATCGGCAGGCAAAAAACTCCTGGCGTCGTTTTTCATTGGTGTAGGGGCAGGACAGGGTGTAACCACAGTGCCTGCCCAGCATGCCGGCAAGGTCCTTGGACCTTGCCGGCATGCGGCATAGCGCCAATTGGCAATTATCGTACCGCTCAATGCGCAGACCGTCCATTTCAGATGCCTTCATCGTTGATGTCGTCCTTGCCGGCCAAAGGCAGGTTGTCCATTTCGGAGCTGCTTTCCTGGTAGGTGATGGTTTTGAACGGAGCCGGTTCTTCGTCGGGACGTTTGCCCAAAAGTTGCAGCGTGTCGGCGATGATTTCTGTAGAGCTGTGGCTGACATTCGATTTGTCGACCCATTGGTTGTAGGTTATCTTACCTTCGATGTAGAGTTGGGTGCCTTTGCGTACATATTTTTCCACTACTTCGGCTAGGCTGCGCCAAACCACGATGTTGTGCCACTCGGTACGTTCGGGCACTTGTACGCCTTTGGCATTGACAAAAGCTCTTTCGCTGGTAGCCAACGAAAAACGGGCTACGGGGACGTTCTTTTCTACATAACGGATTTCGGGGTCCTTGCCCACGTTTCCGACTAAAATCACTTTGTTGATCATAAGCATTAGGTTTAAAAAATGGATAAAAATGAAATTCGCCCCAAAGATAATGCGGATTGTATCAATAACCAAATAAATATTTAACAAAAAACTAATGATTGAATTTCTCGAGGAATTTCAGGCTCAAGCGTGAGAGTGCATAATGGTCCAAGTCGTCGAAGTTAACCTTGATATAACCGTCCAGGGTGTCTCTCTGGGTTTTGACGGGGAAAAAGCGTGCCACAATGCTTTGGTGGGTCAGCTGATGGCGAAAGTCGCGCGGAGCGTGCAGCAACGCTCCATCCAGCCACGCACGCAGTTCGCTATGCGCTGCCAGTAACTCCTCCAGGCTCATCAACCTCGCTTCCTCCAAGAGAGGAAATTCCCAAAGCCCCCGCCAGATGTCGTTTCCCTGGCGCTGGCGCAGCCAAAGGCCCTGGTTGTCGTAGAGGAAAATGTAGTGTAGGTAACGTTCGCGACGTTTCAAGTTCTGTTCCCTTACCGGCCTTGCTTCAACGTGGCCACGCGCCAGTGCCAGGCATCTGTCGCTGAGCGGACAGTCGTTGCAGGACGGTTGTTGGGCCGTACATTGCAGTGCGCCGAATTCCATGACCGCTTGGTTGAAACCGGCGGAGTCATCGGGACGCATGCAGCTTTTGGCCAAGACCTGAAATTGTCCATAGGCCGCCGGCGAGAGAATATTGATATCGATATCGTAAAGCCTCGCCAGCACTCGGTACACATTACCGTCCACCACGGCGCAAGGCAGGTTGTAGGCGAAAGAAGCGATGGCAGCTGCCGTGTAAGGCCCTACGCCCGGCAAAGACAGCAAGCCTTGGTAAGTGTCCGGAAACCGTCCCTGATGCTCGCTGACCACGCAGCAGGCCGCCTTGTGCAAATTGCGGGCTCTGCTGTAATAACCCAGCCCCTGCCAATGCCGCAGAACCTCGTCAAGACTGGCGGCGGCCAGCTGCTCCACGCTAGGATAATGCTCGATAAAATCCAGATAATAAGGCAATCCTTGCTGCACGCGGGTTTGTTGCAGGATAATCTCGGAAAGCCATATGCGGTAGGGGTCCTTGGTCTGGCGCCAGGGTAGGTCGCGACAGTGGGCCGCATACCACTGACAGAGCAGGCGGTGAACCTCATAATCGACTTCGGGAACCATAGCGAAACAGGCTTTTAAACATCTGTAGGCAAAGATAAGAACATACAATCAAAAAAAAGGGCCCATCGTTCGGAATCTTGAAAAAGTTGTCTATATTTGCAACCCCGTTTAGAAAACAGAAACAATCAATGTATAATCTTAAAAATCAAGTAAAATGACTAAAGCTGATATCGTAAACGAGATTGCCAAATCTACCGGTGTGGAGAAGGCTATTGTTTTGAATGTGGTGGAAGCGATGATGGACTCAATCAAGTCTTCTTTGGTGAAGGAAGAGAATGTTTATCTGCGTGGCTTCGGTAGCTTTATCGTAAAGAAAAGAGCCCAGAAGACTGCCCGTAACATTTCCAAGAATACCACTATTATTATTCCTGAACATAACATTCCCTCTTTCAAGCCCGCCAAGAGCTTTATGTTGGATGTCAAGAAATAATCATAAAGGAAATAACTTTAATCTTTTGTAATTATGCCAAGCGGAAAGAAGAAAAAAGGCCATAAGATGGCTACTCACAAACGCAAGAAAAGATTGAGAAAGAATAGACATAAGAAGAAATAATTCTTTCTTGCCTAATTGCACAAAGAACAAACTGGAAAAGTTTGTTCTTTGTGTTTAAGCCTCTAGGGGCTAGCAAATGAACATCGTATGAATACAGAACTGATTGTAGATGTCCAGGCATCGGAAGTGTCACTGGCAGTGCTCGAAGACAACCGTCTGGTTGAGTTTCAGAAAGAGAGCCTGAACGTGTCCTTCTCGGTGGGCGACATCTTCCTGGGTCGGGTTCACAAGGTGATGCCCGGCCTTAATGCTGTCTTCGTAGATGTGGGTTATGAAAAGGATGCTTTCCTGCATTATCTCGACTTGAGTCCCCAGTATATGTCGCAAAAGGCATATCTCGAGCAACTCAAGCAACGTAAGCGCAAAGCATCCCCACTGAGCAAATTCAAGATGTTGCCCGATATTCCCAAGGACGGTCTTATGACTGATGTCCTGGAGCCCGGGCAGGAACTTTTGGTGCAGATTGCCAAAGAACCTATCTCAACCAAAGGACCCCGTCTGACATCGGAAATCTCCATCGCGGGACGTTTCCTTATCCTGATTCCTTTCGGCGACAAAGTGTCGGTATCGACCAAAATCAAGTCGCAGGAGGAACGCACGCGTCTGAAACAGCTTTTGCTCAGCATTACACCCAAAGGATTCGGTGTCATCGTCAGGACGGTGGCCGAAAACAAGCGGGTGGAAGAACTGGACAATGAACTGAAGGTCTTGCTCAAGCGCTGGGACGATATCGTTCAAAAACTTATGCAGCAGAATTACAAGGCTCCTCAGCTCATGTATGAAGAAACCAGCCGTACCATGGTCATGTTGCGCGACTTGCTGAACGCTTCGTATACCGCCATTCATGTGAATTCCCCACAGGTGTACGAAGAGGTGAAGGATTATGTCAGCATCATCATGCCCGAAAAGGCCGATATCGTCCAACTCTATCATAAGGAGATTCCGATATTCGACCATTTTGCCGTCACCAAGCAGGTGAAATCGGGCTTGGGCAAGGTAGTCTCTATTAAGAGCGGCGCTTATCTGATTATCGAACATACCGAAGCTATGCACGTTATCGATGTGAACAGTGGCAACCGTACTCGTTCGAAAGATGGACAGGAAGCCAATGCCTTCGAAGTGAACATGGCAGCCGCCGACGAGATTGCCCGTCAGTTGCGTCTGCGCGACATGGGTGGTATTATTGTTGTCGACTTTATCGACATGGTGGAAGGGGAAAACCGTCAGAAGCTCTTTGAGCGACTGCGTGAAAACATGGCGAACGACCGGGCCAAGCACAATATCCTGCCGCTCAGCAAGTTTTGTCTCATGCAGATAACGCGTCAAAGGGTGCGCCCCCAGACCTTTATCCAGACCAACGAAGTGTGCCCCACTTGTTTTGGAAAAGGAGAAATACGGCCTTCCATCCTGTTTACCGACACTTTGGCTGGTAAAATCGAGCATTTGACCCACAAACTGAAGAAGAAGAGATTCACCCTGATGGTGCATCCCTACGTGGCAGCATTTATCGAGAAAGGAGGCTTGTCCTCCCTGAAATGGCAGTGGCGACGTCGTTATGCTTGGGGACTGAAGATAGTGCCCTCGCAGGCAATGAGTTACCTGCAGTACGCCTTTTACGATCGCAACGGCATCGAAATGGACATGAAAGAAGAAGTCGAAATCAAGTAGATGCCCGGCGTTTTGCTGAAAAAGAAAACCCAAGTACAGAAGTCTGTGCTTGGGTTTTTTAGTGAACTTGGTCTTCTCAGAAGGGCAGGTCGTCGCTCTCGTCCTTGCTGTTGCTGAAGTCGGGCGCGGCGGGAGCTACGGGCGTAGCGTTGTTGACGGGCTGCTTGGGCGCGGGCGCAGCCTGCTGTGCCCCCTTGTCGACTTTCCAGGCCGAAACGCTGGTATAATAACGGCCGTTGTATTCGCGGCTTTCGAGGTCGAACGAAACGGTTACTTCCTCGTCGATATCCATGGGGTATTGGTCTATGCGGGCATTCATCAGGCTGAAACAAACCTGCTTGGGATAGCGGTCGCCATATTCCAAAACATATTCCTGACGTCTCCATGAGCCATTACGGCCTTCGCCGCTGACCAGGGGCAATTTCTTGATAATCTTTCCTGTAATTTCCATATTGCTGTTGTTAAAATGTTTCCAAATATGAGAATTGCAAAGTTAAACGACCCCCACGATTTTCACAAATCTTTGTTGCGAATAAATGAACGACAGTTTTAATTTTTTCCATCCAAATAGCTACATTTGCCTTGATTAAATTAGGTAGAAAAACTGAAGAAAATTATGGCAGAAATCAATAGTATAGGAGTACTGACATCGGGCGGCGATGCTCCGGGAATGAACGCCGCCATCCGGGCTGTGACGCGCGCGGCCATCTACGAAGGCTGGAAAGTTTTTGGTATATACCGCGGTTATGAAGGCCTCATCAACGATGAGGTACGTGAATTTACCACCGAAAGCGTTTCTGGCATTATCTATGAAGGCGGTACCATCCTCAGAACGGCCCGCAGTACCGATTTCATGACCGTCGAGGGTAGGGCCAAGGCTTATCAGACCGTGCAGAAGTATCATCTGGATGCCTTGGTGGTGATAGGTGGCAACGGCTCGCTGGCCGGCGCACAGGAATTTGCACGCGAATACGACATCCCCATCGTGGGTTTGCCCGGCACTATCGACAACGACCTCTATGGCACCGACAATACCATCGGCTACGACACGGCCCTGAACACCATAGTGGAATGTGTGGACAAGATTCACGATACGGCCAACTCGCACAATCGCATATTCTTTGTAGAGGTGATGGGTCGCGATGCCGGATTTTTGGCGCAGAACAGTGCCATTGCCGCCGGTGCCGAAGCTGCCATCATCCCCGAAGACAATACCGATATCGACCAGTTGGCTGCCTTTATCAAGCGCGGAGTGCGCAAATCAAAACGCAGCTCCATCGTCATCGTTTCCGAGAAAGACGGCGGTGCCATGCATTATGCCCAGCGTCTGCGCGAAGAATCGCCCGAGTACGATGTGCGCGTATCCATTCTGGGCCATTTGCAGCGTGGCGGTCGTCCCAGTGCCTTGGACCGTATCTTGGCCAGTCGTATGGGTGTGGCCGCTATCCAAGCTTTGAAAGAAGGTCAGACCAATGTGATGATAGGTGTCCATTTCGACAAGATGGTTTATGTGCCTTTCAGCCGGGCCATCAAGCAAGACAAGCCTATCGACAAGGAGCTGATTGATGTGTTGTCTATACTTTCCATTTAGTTATTTTTAAATAAAGAACTTAATAACTGCTATGAAGAAAACTATTGTTGCTATAACGATGTCGTTGCTGCTGGTGGCTATGCCGGTAGTGGCAGGGAATGGCGAAACCGAGTCTGTTAAAACCGCTGGCGTGCCTGCCAATGAAGTGTCGCTATTCTATGGACGTGTGTCTTTGATGCATTTGGCCGCCGGGCTCGGTGGAGTGTTGGGCTCCAGCTTTTCTTTGGGCTCCCAAGTGATGTCTTCTCTCAATACCACCGGTGCCATCGGGTTGGAGTATTTCCATTACTTCGCACCTCATTTTGCTCTGGGTGGTGGCCTTGTGGGCGAGAGTCTGACGATGACGTTTAAAAAACGCGTTACCGATGAGTCGGGTACAGCCGTGAAAGATGACCAGGGCAACTATGTATACGAACCGGGTGGTTCCCAAACCACCAATGTGCTTACCGTGATGCCGGGCTTTAAATTCCCCTGGTTTTACAAGGAACATGTCAGTATGTATTCCACCTTGTATGCGGGAGTTTCCATGAGTCTTGGATCGGATTTCTCGGCTTCGTTTATGGGTCATGCCAGCTTGGTAGGTGTCGATTTCGGCAACAGCCAATGGCGCGGTTTTACGGAGTTTGGCATCGGTGCCAAGGGACTGTTGAACCTGGGTCTGCGCTACAATTTCTAAACCATCAACCTACCACCTTCAACAATGGTAAAGCATATCATACTTTGGGCCTTGAAGCCCGAATTGAGTGAAACTGAAAAGCAAGCCGTAGAGCAAGACATCAAAACCGGTCTTGAAGGACTGCTGGGTCAGATTCCCGGGCTGATAGATATTAAGGTGAACATCGATGGCCGTTTGGCCTCTTCGAATGCCGATGTCATGCTCGATTCAACTTTCGAAAACGAGGCTGCCCTGCAAGTTTACGCTCAGCATCCGGCGCATGTGGCTGTTGCCAATACCAAAGTGCGCCCCTATACCGTCACCCGTACCTGTCTCGATTACGAGTGCTAAGTAATGTTTATGGCAAAAATCTATACTTCTGTCGATCAGCTGATAGGCCATACGCCTCTGTTGGAACTACTGCATATCGAACAGTATTATGGCTTGAAAGCCAAACTGTTGGCCAAACTTGAATACTTTAACCCGGCCGGCAGCGTCAAAGACCGGGTGGCCCTGGCACTTATTGAGGATGCTGAAAAAACGGGCCGTTTGAAACCCGGTTCAACCATTATAGAACCCACCTCGGGCAATACGGGCATAGGTTTGGCCTGTGTGGCGGCTGCGCGCGGCTATCGAGTTATTATTGTTATGCCTGACACGATGAGCATCGAGCGTCGTAAGTTGATGCAGGCTTACGGTGCGGAACTGGTCTTGTCGGAAGGCGCCAAGGGAATGGCCGGCGCCATCGCCAAAGCCGAAGAACTGGCCGCCAGCCTGCCCGACAGTTTTATTCCCGGGCAGTTTGTCAACCCTGTCAATGCTCAAGCTCACTTCCAGACCACCGGCCCTGAAATTTGGGAAGATACCGATGGCAAGGTGGATATTTTCGTGGCTGGCGTGGGCACCGGTGGCACCCTGACCGGCGTTGGCCGTTTCTTAAAGCATCAGAACAAGGACATTCGGGTGGTGGCCGTTGAGCCTGCCACTTCGGCCGTTCTTTCGACGGGCAAGGCTGGTGCGCACAAGATTCAAGGCATCGGAGCCGGCTTTGTGCCAAAAGTGCTCGATACTACCGTTTACGATCAGGTAATAGCCGTATCCAACGAGGACGCTTACGAAGCCACCCGCTTGATAGGCCGTCAGGAAGGTGTCTTGGTGGGTATTTCCAGCGGCGCTGCGCTGAGTGCCGCTACTTGGTTGGCCCAACAGCCCGAAAACCATGACAAGCGTATCGTGGTGCTCTTGCCCGACACGGGTGAGCGCTATCTGAGTGCGGATGTCTTTTAAAAATTTGACGATGAAGAAGATTCTTCCCTTGCTGATGCTGTTGCTTTTCTGCTCTTGTGGCGATACCATGCGGACCCGTCGTGAGGTAAAGCTGCGTGTGGAAAACATCTATGCCGATGTGTTCGGATGGTACACCCGAGCCGCAGGTGCAACTGACGCTATGGGAACAATGCCGGATTTCGACCGGCTTTATCTGTCATCGGACTACAAGGCTTGGTTGGTGCAGGTGAAGGCCGCCGACGAAAAACTAATGGACCAAGGTTATGTCGGTTTTTTCGACTACGACCATTGGGTGTGCGGGCAAGATTTTCAAGACTTGCAAATGAAGATAGTATCGCTCTCGCCTCAAGAAACATCACGGCAGGAAATGCCGCATTTCCGTGCCAAACTGGAAATCTGCAACTGTGGTCAAAGGATGCCGCTCGAACTGATGCTTGTGCGCGAACAGGGCCAGTGGTTCATCGATGATTTTATCAGTGACGGCAGTTCGGAAAAGGCCCGGATGCAACAATACCTTCTTGCCCAGCCATGATAAAGTCTTTGCAGACTTGGCGACTGCTGTTTGCACTGGTGATATTCCTGCACCATTTCCCGGTGGACGGCGCCGGCCTTTTCAAGGCCGGCGGCCCCTTGGGCGTCAGCTTCTTCATGATGCTCTCGGGCTTGGTGATGTCGGCGGGCTACGAGCGCAAGGTGCTATCGGACGATTTTTCCTACAAAAACTTTTTGCTTAAGCGCTTGCTTCGGCTTTGGCCCTTGCATTTGCTCTGTCTGGCCATGTTCGTGCTGTTGCATTTATCTTCGGTTTTCGCTTCTTGGCGCAGCATCGGTACCTTGGGTCTCAATGCCTTGATGCTGCAAAGCTGGGTGCCTGTCCGTAGCGTGTATTTCTCGGGCAACGCCGTGTCGTGGTGCCTGTGCGACCTGATGTTTTGCTACGCGCTCTTCCCATGGCTGTGCCGCTTGTTGCAAAGGCTTACGCGCAAGACGATGACGTTGGGCGTGTTGTCGGTGCTGCTGCTTTACTTCGTGATTGTCGCTTTGCTACCGCAGCCCATGGTGCATCCGCTGGTTTATATCTCGCCCTTGTTCCGGATGCTCGATTTTCTTTGGGGTATGCTGCTGTACCGCATTTCGGAGTTTTGTCTTGCCCGGCTGAAGCTGAAACAGCAACGTTGCTCTTGCGCTTGGCTGAGCTTGGCCGAAATGGCTGCTGTGGCTTTGGTGGTGCTGGCCGCCGCCTGTTATGGTTTGGTGCCTTGGAGCCTTAGGCTGGCTGCCTGGTGGTGGCTGCCTGTGGCTGCGCTTTTGTTGGTCTTTCGCCTTTCGGAAGGGCTGGGCGGCGGCCTGCTGACGCGGCTTTTATCTTGTAACGGCCTAGTGACCCTATCTTCCTGCAGCTTTACCTTTTATATGATACATCAGCTGGCACTCGGTCCGCTTCTTGCATGGTTCAATCATGTAGGCTTAAATCTTCCGCTTTCGCTGATGATAGGATTTTCAGCCTTGTTGATATATCTTTTGGCGCTGCTGTTGAATCGCTATTTTGAACGTCCGCTTTCGCGGATAATACCGTAAGGCGTATAGCTGACGTTCTTGTCGGTATTCTCCTGCATCAAGGCTTGATTGGGTGCGTAGTTGGTGTCGAAATGCTTGTGGAAGCAATGGTATTGCACCAGTTGGCATTTGCGTGAAACGGAGATGATGCCTTTGCGGCCGAGTCGCTGCCATAGGTCGATGTCCTCGCCGTAACCGGGATAGGCAAAGCGCTCGTCAAAACCGTTAACCGACAACAAATCTTCTTTGTAGAGCGAGAAATTACAACCCAGGATATGACGTTTGCGTTCGCGGATAAAAATCCTGCGCAAACAAGCCGGCAGGCGCAACATCTGTTCCATCTGGGTCTTTTCGTGTTGGAACAAGGTGCTGTAGAGCAGGTTGAAGAACAAACCAAGACCAAGACTTCGTTCCGTGATGGCTTGCGACAACAAGCGGTCGGTAAGTGAGCGGGTGAGCATAACGCGCCGGCCCGTCACAACTTCGCCGTGCCGGCGCGAAGCGTAGTGGTCTTCCAGAAAATGCTTGTCGAGCAAGCAGTCGCCATCGATAAACACCAAATATTCGCTTTTGGCGGCTACAACGGCCTTGTTGAGTATCTTGTTCTTCTGCCAACCCTGGTCTTCTTGCCAAACGTGCGTGATAGGAAAGGGGTAGGCCGTTTGCAAGTGGTGTAGCTCGTCCACCACTTCGCTGCGGCTGCCATCATCGGCAACGACTACTTCGAAGTCTTTGAATGTCTGATACTTGGCGGTATCGAGCACTTTTTTCAGTAAGTCTATCTTGTTGTAGAACGAAATAATGAGCGTAAGTTTGGGTGTCATAGCTTGTGAAAGTTTTAGGCTAGTACGACATCGAGAACCATCATCAGTACGAACCCGATGGCGAAGCCGACAGTGCCGATGTTGGAATGTTGTCCCTCGGAGGCTTCCGGAATGAGTTCTTCAACAACAACGTACATCATTGCGCCGGCCGCGAAAGCCAAGAGGTAGGGCAGTATCGGTGTCATCAGCGATGCGAGCAGTAGCACCACCAGTGCGCCTAGCGGTTCCACTATTCCGCTCAAGGCTCCGATGAAGAAGGATTTGTGGCGGGAATTTCCGGCAGCGCGCATCGGCATGGAGATAATGGCCCCTTCGGGAATATTCTGGATGGCGATTCCCAGCGCTGTTGCTATGGCGGCAGCGGGCGCTATTCCGACACCGTCGCTCATCGCCCCGGCGACAACCACGCCT
>CAYRHC010000025.1:0-8922 GCA_964423935.1 uncultured Bacteroidales bacterium
CATCCGTTATCTCGTTGTACGTATTGTACGTGGGATATCCCCCCGCGTCGGAAGGTTTGTTGATGATACCCTTGGCGCGACCGTTGTCGCAAGTACCATAATATTGGGCGGTGCCGGTGCGAACCTCTTCGATAATACGGGTATCAACTGCATCGCGGGGGAATGCGCCCGATTTGGCCAATACACTGTTATAGGCGTCCTGGGCCGATTCGGTATTGACCGGACAAGCCACGGGTATATGTTCGGATTTCATATCGGCCAAGGTTAAACCGGGAACATTTTCCTGATAGGCACTGATATCGAAGCCGTTGTAATTGTTGGTATTGTAGCCCTTGCTGGCGGCATAGGCACCTTCCATGTAGTTGCCCGACAGATGCCATTTACCATAGCTTTTGCCCTGACTTCCCTGCGATGGGTTACAATAGGATGCGCCTACAAAAACAGCCGATTTCTCGCCCGTATAGGCAGGACCCGGCTTATAATAGTTGTTGACGAAGTTCAGCTGGAAAAGCCCTTTGTCGCCCTGACGGTTGTCGCCGCCGTAGCAAGCGCCCTTGCTGCCATAGTTGTAGTTGACATTGTTCACGAAGTCGAGCAGCATCACCACATCGTTCTTGGTAGTGGCGCCGAAACGGGGCGAGCGGCTCTTGTTGTGCGCCAACAAGTTGTGATGATAGGTAGCCGTTTTGCCTCCCAGTACAGCGCCATAACCACGAGCACCCTTGCCATGACCGGCATTGTAAAGGCCTTCGTGGAAGATACACCATTGTACGGTGGTATTGTCGTTGTCGTACCAGCCTACGTTTTCCTCTGCCGACCAACCGAAAGAGCAGTGATCGACGATGAAGTTGCCGCCATTCTCGATATTGAGCGATGCGCCGGCTATAAACTGTTCGGAGGTAGGCGGCGTACTGGGATCGTAGGCTGTGTCGTCGAGCACACCCACGCGCGAACGGATGTGGCGGATAATAAGGTTGCGACTGCCACCCAGATTGACACAGCCGCCTCTGATGCAGATACCGTCACCGGGAGCCGTCTGACCTGCTATGGTTATGTTGCTGCGATTGTTGCGAAGTTCATTTCCTTTCAGGTCGATAATGCCCGAAACGCGGAAAACGATGGTGATAGGCTTGCCTTTATGTTGTTGCAAGGCCCAGCGCAGACTACCCTCGCCCGACTCATTCAAATTGGTTACTTCAACCACCTCGCCGCCACGGCCACCGGTGGCATATTTGCCATAACCCTCGGCGGTGGGGAAAGCTAAAACTTGCGCTTGCGCACTGATGCCGGCAAAGAACATCAGCGGCAGCATCAAAGAAAATAAAAACTTTTGCATCTCTCCTTTTTAGTTAATTAATGTGAGATGCAAAAGTAAGGTCAAACGCGGGCAATCCCTAGTGGTAGCGCGTTAAGAAGCGTTATATTGTCTTAATCGATAATATCGAAACCACAATAAGGAACCAGCACCTTGGGAATGCGGATGCCTTCGGGGGTCTGATTGTTTTCGAGCAAGGCGGCTACAATGCGGGGCAAAGCCAAAGCACTGCCGTTCAAAGTGTGGCAAAGCTGCGTCTTGCCGGTTTCGGCCGAACGGTAACGGCATTTCAGACGATTGGCTTGATAGCTTTCGAAATTGGATACCGAACTTACTTCGAGCCAGCGCTTCTGGGCAGCCGAGAACACTTCAAAATCGAAGGTAAGGGCCGATGTGAAGCTCATGTCGCCGCCGCACAGACGCAAGATACGCCAAGGCAGCTCCAGGGCATCGACCAAAGTCTGCACGTAGTTCACCATCTTGTCCAAACGCTCGTACGAACGGTCGGGACGCTCGATGCAGACAATTTCCACCTTGTCGAACTGATGCAGACGGTTAAGGCCGCGCACATCCTTGCCATAGGCTCCGGCTTCGCGACGGAAGCAGGCTGAATAAGCCGTATTTTTGATGGGAAGGTCTTTTTCGTCCAAAATAACATCGCGATAGATGTTGGTCACGGGGACTTCTGCCGTAGGAATCAGATACAAATCGTCCAAATCGGCGTGATACATTTGGGCTTCCTTGTCGGGCAATTGACCCGTACCGTAACCCGAAGCGGCATTTACCACATAAGGAGGTTGAACTTCGAGGAAACCCTGTTCGCGGGCGCGGTCGAGGAAGAAGGAAATGAGCGCACGCTGCAGACGCGCCATCTTACCTTTATATACAGGAAAACCGGCACCGGTAATCTTGGCCCCCAGTTCAAAGTCGATAAGATCGTATTTTTTGGCAAGCTCCCAATGAGGCAGGGCGTTCTCGCTCAAATCGGGGATAACACCGCCCATACGTTCAACCACATTGTCTTCGGCATGCAAGCCTTCGGGCACCGATTCGTGAGGAACATTGGGGATAAGTACCAGCAACTCCTGAATCTTGTCTTCGGCAGCTTTCTTTTCGGCTTCAAGCTTCTTGGAGTTTTCTTTGAGTTCGGCAGTTTTGGCCTTGGCGGCATCGGCCTCGGCTTTCTTGCCTTCCTTCATAAGCGAACCGATAGACTTGGACAAGGTGTTCAGCTCTGCGGCACAAGCATCGGCCTGCATTTGCGTATTACGACGAAGCACATCCAGTTGGAGAATCTGCTCGATAAGTTCTTTTGCATCAAAATGCTTTTTGGCCAGGCGGCTGATAGCTTCCTGCGTGTTTTCGCTAAGATACTTAAGTGTAAGCATTGCCCTAAAATTAAAAAAGTCGGGATGAGAAGACTCGAACTTCCGACCTCCACGTCCCGAACGTGGCGCGCTAGCCAACTGTGCTACATCCCGTTTTTGCGGTGCAAAAGTACGGTTCTTTTTACTTTATCACAAATTATTTTCATCAAGTTTCGGCCCAAGCGTTGCTTTTTTTCAAAATAATCGCCAAAAATGTTTGGCGGATTGGAAAAGCCGTCGTACCTTTGCAGCCGTCTAAAAAACCAAATGGTGCCATAGCTCAGTCGGTAGAGCAAAGGACTGAAAATCCTTGTGTCCCTGGTTCGATTCCCGGTGGCACCACTCAAACAGAGAACGCAATAACGTCCTCTGTTTTTTTATCCCATCGTTTCAGCGGCCGTAAGTTATCTGTAAAATTTTTGCAGACGGTTTTGGAATTGTATAAAAATCTATATTTTTGTCGTTATTATGGTGGTGTAATATTCAATCTCCTATGACAGCCGAACAGGAACGTTTGTTGAAGAACTTCGAAACCCGGGTCAGACAATGTATCCTGCGCATCGAAGAACTTCAAAAAGAGAACGATAGCCTTAAGGCGGCCTTGGCAGAAAAAGAAGAATCGTTCCAGGCGCTGAAAGAAGATTGGGAGAAGATTACCATAGCATACGACAAGCTGAAACTGGCCAAGAGTATGGCCGGACGCGAAGGTGAACTAAGGGACGCACAGCAGCAGCTGTCGAAAATGGTGCGGGAGATAAATGCTTGCATTGCACTTGTTAACGAGCAATGATGAAAGACGATACTTTCAAGATCCACTTATACGTTGCCGACGAAGATTTCTACGTTGAAATCCCCAAAGACGAAAACGAGGAACTTCTCTATCGCAACGCCGTAAAAGAAATTGACAGGCTGATCAGAGCATATCGCGAAAAATTCAAGACTTCCGAGGGTACGGAGCTGGATTTCAAGAGGCTTTTGGCCATGACAGCCTTGCATCTTGCTAGGAAAAATGAGGAGCTACAAGTCTTACAAGACGATAGCCAATGTCTGCAACGCATAGCAGAGCTCGACAAGGAACTGGCATTGTTCCTTGGTAAATAGATGTTTATCCGTCCGCACTTGGTCTCGCAAAGGGACTTGGTGTGGCGTTTTGTTTTAATTATATTACTGATTATCAAATGAATACATTATCCATTATTATTTCTGTAGCAGCCTTTCTTGTGGGCGGGCTGCTAGGATGGATCGTCTTCAGGTTCATTCTCAAGGCACAATACCAGCTTAAGATAAAGCAGGCCGAACTGGAAGCGGAAAGTATCCGCCAGACCAAACTGCAGGAAGTAAAAGACAAGTTCTTCAATTTAAAGAGCGACTTCGACAAGCAAATGCAGCAACGCAACGCCAAAGCCCAGTCGGCCGAAGCACGTCTGAAACAGCGCGAACTGCAACTTACGCAGCGCAACGACGAGCTGCAGCGTAAGAAAAGCGACTTGGACATCATCCGCGAGAACCTCGATGTCCAACTACAAGTGGTTGAAAACAAGAAAGCCGAACTGGACAAACAACACCGTCAAGAAGTGGAACGTCTGGAAGCCCTGTCGGGTCTGTCGGCCGAAGAAGCCAAGAACCGCTTGGTGGAATCGCTCAAGGACGAAGCAAAAACTGCCGCCGCATCGTACATCAACGAAATCATGGACGAGGCCAAGATGACGGCCAACAAAGAGGCCAAGCGCATTGTGGTGCAGTCTATCCAACGTGTAGCCACCGAAACCGCCATCGAGAATGCCGTGACGGTTTTCCATATCGATTCTGACGAAATCAAGGGTCGCATCATCGGTCGTGAGGGCCGCAACATCCGCGCTTTGGAAGCCGCCACCGGTGTGGAAATCATCGTGGATGACACGCCCGAAGCCATCGTCATTTCAGCCTTCGACCCTGTGCGCCGTGAAATTGCCCGCCTAGCCCTGCATCAACTGGTGGCCGATGGACGTATTCACCCCGCCCGCATCGAGGAAGTGGTAGCCAAGGTAAGCAAGCAGGTTGAAGACGAGATTATCGAAACCGGCAAACGTACCACCATCGATTTGGGCATCCACGGTTTGCATCCCGAACTTATCCGTATGGTAGGACGTATGAAGTATCGTTCTTCTTACGGCCAGAATCTGTTGCAGCACGCCCGCGAAACGGCCAACCTCTGCGCCGTTATGGCATCGGAACTCGGTTTGAATCCCAAGAAAGCCCGTCGCGCCGGTCTGTTGCACGATATTGGCAAGGTGCCCGAAGACGAGCCCGAACTGCCACACGCACTTCTTGGCATGAAACTTGCAGAGAAATACAAAGAAAAACCCGATATTTGCAACGCCATCGGCGCACACCACGATGAAGTGGAGATTCAGACCCTGCTGGCTCCCATCGTTCAGGTCTGCGATGCCATCTCCGGTGCCCGTCCGGGTGCCCGCCGCGAAATAGCCGAAGCTTATGTGAAGCGCCTCAACGACTTGGAACAGCTGGCAATGTCTTACCCCGGCGTTGTCAAGACCTACGCCATTCAGGCCGGTCGCGAACTGCGCGTCATTGTGGGTGCCGAAAAGGTTGATGACAAGGATACCGAGCAACTCTCGGCCGAAATCGCCAAGCGTATTCAAGACGAAATGACCTATCCCGGTCAGGTCAAGATTACGGTTATCCGCGAAACCCGTGCCGTAAGTTACGCCAAATAAAGCCCTGGGGGCGACTGGTTTTGACAGCGGTCAAAGCAGATAAGCAAGCATGCAGTGCAAGGCCACCGCGCACTTTAATCTCAGTGGCAACGCTATAACTGGCGAAAACAACTACGCTCTCGCTGCCTAATCGAAGTATAGTAGATTAGCGCTTTATCCTTGCCAAAGTGGCAGGGACGAGACATCACCCCGTTGCTGTTGTTCCGAAGCGTTCGGACCAGGTGGTGCAGGAATATCGGAAATAGGGCAAGGAGCGCTCTGATTCTTGCCTGAAGCTTTAAGAGATAAGCGTCAAGTGGATGGCTTCGGTTTTGCTTGACGACGAAAACTTAAGCGAAGATAAGCATGTAGAAAACTTATAGGTTTTCCGTTTGGACGAGGGTTCGATCCCCTCCGCCTCCACCTTTCCTCACACGAGGGCACAAAAATGAAGCCGCATCGAATCACTTCGGGCGGCTTCTTTCAGCTTTTTAGGGTTAGCTGACAAATAGAGAAGAACTTACGAGAAAATATATTTAGGGGATGTATATCTTCTGGACGGATTCCTGTCCGTTGACCAGTACCAGGTAAAGGCCGCTTTCGAGCGAAAAGCTGTTAACGCCCACCGATAGTGTATTTTCCAGCACCTTTTTGCCCAGCACATCAAAGACTTGCAATTGGCAGGCTTGGGCGGCATCGACCGACAAGTTCTCTTTCGAGACCATAAACTTCAACGCATCGACGGTATGTTCACTCAGGGCAGTTTCCACTTTGGCCACGGTTTGCAGACTGAGCGCATCGATAAGGATACCGTCCTTGGAGGTGGATGCTACCGAAAAGATAATCTCGGCAGAATCGATATCGGCCTTCACTTCGAAGGTATAGTCTATCTTTTTCCATTCGTTCTCGGAAAGTGCGGTATACTCGCTGTAAGGGTCGTAGGAAGTTCCCTTGTGATAGCTGTTGCGCACATTGCCGCTACCTTTGGCATAATAGCTGAGTTGATAGTTGCCGGCCTTGAGTGCCAAGGTCTGACTCGAAAAACGGGCATGTGTCTTCTGGGTCTTGACAAGTCGGCAGGCATAGTTGCCGGAATAGGCATCCCGGTCGGGAGTTACGGCATTTACATCAATATTGGAAGTTGAGCCCAACCACTGAAGAGGGACACTGTCGTTCCAGTTCCATTCTTCGAAATCGGCATTGGCGAGCGTGATTTGTTCGGCCCAGGCCTTGGATGAGATAAGAGACATCAGCAACACGGCCAGCAGCCCCAGTACTTTATGGTTGATATACAGATGGCTGCGAAAGGAGAAAAAAGTTTTCATAATAATACAATTTAAGGTAAAACATAGGTGTTTTTCAGGTGCACATGACAAATACGCCACAAATGTATCGCTAACTTTTAATTTAACAATACATTAATGCAAAAATTTCAGAAGAAAATATTTCCTACGAGTTTAATCGACTGACTAACAATGATTTGCCGCGACAATCATTCTACAGTATCTGTCGAATTCGGAGAGACTTCCAGGGTAGACCAGCGTTTATAGGGGTGCTTCATCAAGGAGGAGTTGTAGTAGCGCGCATCGCCGGTAAGCTCGCGGCCCAGCCAGTCAGGCTTGTCGAAAGGTTCATCTTCGGACGAAAGTTCCACTTCGGCCATTATCAGCCCCTCATTGTCGCCATGGAACTCATCCACCTCGAAGGTATGACTGCCCACATCCACCAAGTAGCGCACTTTGTCAATGCGGCCGTGTTCGCAGATCTGAATCAAGTCTTGAGCCTCGGCCAGCGAAATTTCCTTTTCCCATTCGAAACGGCGCATACCACCGGCATCGCCCCCTCCTTTGATGGTGATATAGCCTTTATTGCCCTTGATGCGCACGCGCACCGTACGCTCTGGAACAGAACTGAGATAGGCTTGCACGATGTGCGTCGCCTTTTTGGCGTAGGGTTTGAATTCGCCCTTAACCAGAAATTTGCGTTCTATTTCCTGAGCCATTATCGTTTACGCTTCGTCGGGTTCGTCATCGAAATTGTCTTCAAAGTCTTCATCGTCAGCTTGGGCATCCAATTGCAAATCGCGATGAGTGATGACGCGTATTTGGTTGCGCTCATCGTTGAGCTCGCGCCAAAGCAAATCCTTTAGCTGGTCCAACCCGAAATTGGCCACAGAAGAAATGAACACGGCAGGCACATCGGGCAGACTTGGACGCATTTGGTCGATGAGTTCCTGGTCGAGCATATCGCATTTGCTGATGGCCAGCACCCGCTGTTTATCCAGCAATTCGGGATTGTACTGTTGCAGTTCATTGAGCAGGATATGGTAGTCGCGGGAGATGTCATCGCTGTCGGCGGGCACCATAAACAAGAGGATAGCATTACGCTCGATATGTCGCAAGAACCTCAGTCCCAATCCCTTACCTTCACTCGCGCCTTCGATAATCCCCGGAATATCGGCCATAACGAAAGACTTGTCATCGCGATAAGGCACAATACCCAAATTGGGCACCAGCGTGGTAAAAGGATAGTCGGCTATCTCGGGCTTGGCCGCCGAAAGTACCGAGAGCAGCGTCGATTTGCCGGCATTGGGGAAACCCACCAAACCCACATCGGCCAGCAGCTTGAGCTCCAGAATGACGTGGCGTTCCTGCATAGGCTCGCCCGGTTGCGAAAAGCGCGGAGTCTTGTTGACGGCATTGCGGAAGTTCCAGTTGCCCAAGCCCCCGCGTCCGCCTTTGAGGAGTATCACTTCCTGACCTTCTTCGCTGACATCGCAGAGAAATTCGCCCGTTTCGGCATCGTAGGCCACCGTACCCACGGGAACCTCGATAATCTTGTCGGCGCCCGAGCGGCCCGTGGCGCGACAGCCCATACCGTTCTGTCCCGATTCGGCAAAGACATGACGGGCATAGCGCAGGTGTATCAGCGTCCAATAGTTGCGGTTGGCGCGGAGAATAACATGACCTCCCCTACCACCATCGCCACCGTCCGGGCCGCCTTTGGGCACGAACTTTTCGCGATGGAAGTGGGTAGAACCCGCACCGCCCTTACCAGAACGACAATAAATCTTGACGTAGTCTACGAAGTTGCTTTCGGCCATAAAAAAACGTATTACTTGTTTTCAGCCAGGAAGGTATCGATTTTACCGGCGATATCGGCAGCGGCTTCCTCGATAGAACGGGTACCGTCAATGCCTATATACAGGTCTTTCGCCTTGAAATAATCGATGACGGGAGCGGTCTGTTCGTGATAAACCTGCACCCTTCTCTTGATGGTTTCTGGATTGTCGTCACTACGGCCTGAAGTTTGGGCACGGAACAACATTCTCTCTACCAGCACCTTATCGGGAACAACCAAATTGAGCAGCATTCCGAGTTTATAGCCGCGTTCGGCCAGCATTTCTTCCAAGATGGAAGCCTGAGCCACATTCCTGGGGAAACCGTCGAAAATATAACCCTTGTCGTTCTTTTGGCTGTCGATGGCAGCAGCCAGAATTTTCACTATCATCTCGTCGGGAACCAGATTGCCTCCGTCGGTATAG
>CAYRHC010000025.1:8932-12769 GCA_964423935.1 uncultured Bacteroidales bacterium
GTATAGGATTTGGCAATCTTACCCAATTCGCTGCCTTTGGCCATTTCGGCACGCAGCAAATCGCCCGTTGAAAGGTGGGTCAGTTGGTATTTTTCAGTGATAATTTCGCTTTGGGTGCCCTTGCCAGAACCGGGACCGCCAAAAATAACAATGTTCAGCATCTCTTTTTAATTTACGCTATTAATTAATGGTATTACTTGTCCGATGAAAAATCGGGAGTGTACAGGAAGTACATGACCGATGAGAAAACGAATATAAACCTTGTTTTGAAATGATTTTGCGGCTAGATCCGTTTTCGAAGAGGGAGTGTACAGGAAGTACATGGCCGATGAGAAAACGAATATAGACCTTGTTTTGAAATGATTTTGCGGCTAGATCCGCTTTCGAAGAGGGAGTGTACAGGAAGTACATGACCGATGAGAAAACGAATATAGACCAAAATCATTCAGAAAGAACGTAGATATCGGGGAGATTGCGACCGTAACCATCATAGTCGAGACCGTAACCCACCAAAAACAAATTCTCAAAATCAAAAGCCACATAATCGACTTTAAGAGGGCATTTTAAAGCCGCGGGCTTCATGGCACAGCAGGCGATACGCAAAGACGCAGGTTCTTTTTCGAGAAGAACGGATTGAAGACTTTGCATGGTAAGGCCACTGTCGACGATGTCTTCGACGATGATAACATGACGACCTTTGATGTCTTGCTCAAGACCGATAAGACCGGTGACGTTGCCGGTACTTTGCATACCGACATAGGATTTGTACTTGACAAAGCAAATTTCGCAGGGGAAATCGAGAGAACGGATGAGATCTGCTGCGAAGATGAATGCACCGTTAAGTACAGCGATTAAGAGTGGCTTTTTGTCGCCGAGATCGGCTTTGATGGAGGCAGCCATTTCTTTGATGCGCGCTTGTATTTCGCTTGCGTGCACAGCTACTTCGAACTTTTTGTCCAATACTTGTACCATATCTGCACCATTAGGAAAAAATGTGCGCGAAATTACGAATAATTTGTGAAAACACTACCTTTGTTACTTAGTATTTTGCCGGAAGGGATTCAATGGCTTTATGGAAGGTGGATTTATAGAAAAAGGCTTGTTAAAGAGCATATTGCACAAGAGGGACACTTTTGCGCACAAGGGCGATTTTGGCAGAGGGCTGATAGTGGCCGGATGCAAGGAGATGAGCGGCGCCGCCATTCTGGCGGCGCGCGCTGCCCTTAGAAGCGGCATAGGGTTGTTACATGTGCATGTTCCGGAAAGCATTTACAATTGTGTACAGGGGGCTGTACCGGAGGCCATGGTGGAGAGAGATGCCATGGATGACTATGTGTTTGCAGACACGAAGTTGGAAATTGGTCGCTACAATGCTGTGGCAGTGGGGCCTGGCCTGGGCCAGGGGCCCAGGCAGTGCGCAGCGCTGGAAGCGCTGCTCACGCAACAGCGACAGCTGTTGCAGGCCCACCCGCAAGCCACCAGACCAATAGTCCTTGACGCAGACGCCCTGAATATCATTGCCGCCAACCCGGCTCTGTTGCAATTCTTAGGGGAGCACTGCATACTCACCCCACATCCCGGCGAGTTCGATCGCCTGCTAAGTGCAGACAATGATCAAGCGCAAAAGACATCCCACAACTACGAGCAAAGATTAGCGCAAGGCATAGAATTCGCTCAAAAATACAAGGTTCATTTGGTACTGAAAGGAGCAAGAACCGCCGTAATCCAGCCAAGCGGCAGCTATCTGATTAACCCAACCGGAAATCCGGGCATGGCAACCGGTGGCAGCGGTGATGTTTTGACCGGAATTTTGCTATCTTTGCTCGCCCAACACTATACATGCCACCAAGCAAGCCTTTTGGGTGTGTACCTGCACGGCCTCAGCGGCGATATAGCCTTGGAAAAAGAATCACAAGAAAGCCTCGTGGCCAGCGACTTGTACAAAAATCTGGGCGCAGCTTTCAAAACATTAATCTAAAAACTCAGCAAAGAATATGAAAAAGATTTTCACTATAGGATTGAGCCTGATTCTACCAGGCATCCTGCTGGCTCAGCTACAGTCTTATCCTTTGGTAGACAGCTTGCCCGACAATGCCCGTATATACCATCTGCCGCAAACCGGCATGAACATCAAGTTCAGCACCCGAATCGTCAAGGAATATCCCGGAGAACTCGCCCGCTATGCCGAACGTTTTTTAGGGCCCTGTTCAATCATAGAAGAAGCCAAACAATATCAGGAAATCGTTGACGTTCAAGTGGAAACCATCACCCGTAGCGACAACGAACAAGCCTATTATCTCGTACAACAGCAGTCCAGGAAAAGCAAAGGTCTGGGCAAGAAAAACAGCGGTAGCACCAACAATATCAAGCTTGTTTGCAATGAGCAAGGTGTTATCGTGTCGCTGGGACAGGAGGCCCAAACCCAAGAGCCCAAGCCCATTCCACAACCTGTTTATCAGCAGCCCCGGCCGAAGCGTCAACCGCATCCCTGCATCGCCGACCGCCTGCCACAAGGCGCTTATATGACCCAAGAAATGAAGCTGGCCAACTCCAGTCTCAAGATGGCCGAACTGGCCGCCAAACAGATATTCAGCCTACGGGAAACCCGTTTGGCCCTGCTGCAAGGAGAGGAGGAACATTTCCCGCAAGACGGAGAGGCTTTCCGCCTTTATCTGCAGGAGCTGAACCGTATGGAGCAGCAATATCTTGAACTTTTCATCGGCCGACGCGAGGAAAGTACCGCCGAGTACACCTTGACATTTTTCGCACAAAAGGGAGAGCAACGCCAACTGGTATGCCGTTTCTCTTCGCAGGAAGGTATTATCGACAAAAACGACTTGAGCGGCCGCCCCATCTACTGCCTTATCGAAACCGAGAGCGACAGCCTAGTACAAACAAGCGCTTCGAACGACACCGCGCCTTGTCTGTATTACTATCAACCTCGCAGTTCGCGCGTCAGTCTCGTGGACGGCACACAACGGCTTTGGCAGCAGACCATGACGCTGGCTCAAATGGGACAATTGCTACGCCTAAACTGCGAAAAACGCGAAGATTCCAACCCCATCATCTTGAACCCCGAAACCGGCGCCATCATCAGCTGGTAAAAATGCGCATCCACGTAAGTGTATCGGCCAAGGTTGTCTTTAGTGGTCTGGGGGTGTAGCCTAGTTCTTTAAAGGCTTTTTCTCTGTCGAAAAAACCGTTTGAATCCAATACGGCAATAGCGTAGGGAGTCAAATGGATGCTTTTTCTGAAACAAAGGGCCATCTTTTCGGCCATGGGAGCAAAGAGCTTTGCGGTTTTTATCGAAACGTAGTATACGCACATTCTCAGTCCGGCAATTTGTTTTACGGTGCCAAGAATCTCCTTTATCGTTGCGTAATGCCCAGAGAGAATATATGACTCCCCTTTTCGGCCGTTTTCGCAGCAGGAAAGAACGCCATGGGCAACATCGCGTACGTCAACAAAATCGTATCCACCCTTTACCGCCATCGGAAGTTTCCCCGACAGGAAAGACAAAAGCAGCGTGGTGATATTTCCTTTTGCATAGTCGTTCGGACCGATAATACCGCTGGGCAAGACCACACTCGCGTTCAATCCTTCTTTCGCAGCTTCAAGAACCTCGATGGTGGCCATGGCTTTGCTTTTTGCATAATCGCCTGCAACCATATCCGGCGAATAAAGGCGGACTTCCCTAATCGCTTCGCCTTTCGATGACTCTGGAATGGCGTGTACGGAACTCACATAAACCAGCTTCCCAACGTTCTTTTTGCGGCACATGTCGAGGATGTTTTTCGTTCCTCTAACGTTAACATCGTAAATTATCTTTCCCGGCGC
>CAYRHC010000026.1:0-12345 GCA_964423935.1 uncultured Bacteroidales bacterium
GCCCGAACTTTTCTCTTTCTTTTTCTTGCCCGGATTGTTTTCTGCAGGTCTGGCCGCGGATTTTTCCCAGGGCTTGTCCTGGTGTTTGCCTTGGGGCTTTTCCTCCTCCTTGATTTCTTCTTCGGGGAATAGATTGCCGTTGAGGAAGGCCTCTTGCTGCGTGCTGGCGGCCTCCTGCTCAGCCTGCGCTTTTTGGGCTGCCAGAGCGGCCTCGTCAAGTTGCAGGCAATTCTCTTTGGCCAGGCGCACCAGACCCAGACATTGGGCCATTTCCGGCTCAACTTCGGGCGCGGTGCGTACCCCCAGACCGGTTTTTTGATGCAAGAGCGTTTCCAGATTCTTCAGTCGCGAGGCACCGCCGGTGATGACCAAACCGTTGGCCAAAGTAACGGGGGAAAGCCAGGCATAACGTATTTGGGCCCAGATATTGTCTACTATTTCCTCAATACGTGCCACCACAATCTCGTTCACCTCCTTGTCGGAAGCGGAAAATTCCAGCTGACGGCCGTTTTCCTTCTTGGCACGCAGCATCAATTCGGTGTAGTGCAGCGCATTGCCTTGCTCCAGTTTCAAGGCCTCGGCTTCCTGCAGGCTCAAGCCGGGAAGCTGGGTGAGGTCGCGGGTGATATTAGCTCCGCCGAAAGGCAGCACTGCCACGTGACGCACCACATTGTCCTTGATGATGCAAATACCCGTGGTCTGGGCTCCGAAGTCCACCACTACCACCCCTTTTTCCTTGTCTTCAGGTGTCAGGACAGCCTCGGCCGATGCCAGAATGCCCAGTTTGAGCGCGTAGCTGTCGTGCATACCGGTGGCTTCGAGCGTACTTTCCAGATTGCGGAAAATCTGGTTGCGGCCTATCACAGCCTTGTAGAGGGCATCTATCTTGCGGGGCTTTTCTCCCTTGGGGTCGGGGGTGCGGAAGCCGTCCACCACGTATTCCTGCACGAAGGTCTGACGCAGGTCGAAATCCTCGTTGACCCCAAACTGCGATTGGGCATCATCGAGCAGTTCGTCGAGCACGGTGTCGTCTACCGTCCGTTCGTAGTTGAGGTCGAGCGAAGACTGCAAGGACACCGAGCGCATACCGTAAGCGTTGAGGCCGATATACACCTTGAGCACCTGCATGGGCGTTGGCAAAGCCCCCAACATTTCTTCGAGCATTTCATCGAGCAACAGGCTCACTTCATGCGTCTTTTGGATGACTCCCCGGCGGATGTCGGTGGCTATAGGTCGTCTGGCCTGCGCCAAAATTTTGGTCTGGGTAGCGCTTTGTTGTCCGATACAGGCCTTGATGCAGGAACTGCCCACATCGAAAACCACTGCGTATGCATTGTCTTGCATCATCATATTATCCTTTCTTGGTACAAACTATCTGATTGTCAAATTCCACACTTATCTTCTCATAACGATTCCAGCCCAATTTGGGCAAAGCGTCCTCGTAAAAACTACGCAGGATGTCCAATTTCTCTTCTATGCGCCGCAGCGGTCCGAAAGCCACCTCAAAGTCGCACAGGCGCAGGTACATCGACATTTTGCCGTCGGGATGGATGTCCATCTGTGTTATCATATCGTTCCAAAACTCGTCATCGGCCAAGTACTGCGCCAAACCGAAGAGCGAAGCCAGCAGCGTGGAGTCCTTCTCGCTGACGCTGCCGGTCACCACGGGCAAGTCTACCACGGTTCCCAGCTTGTAGGTCTGCAAATGCATCACCTCGCCCCGGTCGTCGATGAAGAACTGGCCATTGTCGCGCGAAATTACCCGAAGCAGGGGCAGGCGTTGCCTCACCTCGATGCACCAATAGCCCGAAGGGCGCGAATACACTTCGGCATGCTTCACCAGCGGATGCGAGTTCACCACATCTTCTATGGCCTGCAGGGGCAACTCGTCGAGCCGGACGGAATCGCCCAGCAGATGGTTGAGTAGCAGCAGTTGCCTTATTTCGGCCGCCTTGACGTATGGGTGGGCCGCACTGTCCACAATATGAATGTCTACGGGCTTGGCATAGCGCTGCGCTCGGGCAGGTGCAATCAGCCTGGCTGCCACAAGGATGTACACCAGGAGCAACAGGCCGGTAACGGTCAATATCCAAGTCCTTATCTTACTCATTTACTGAACATTTCCTTGATTTTCGGTACGAGCGTGTCGATATTTCCGGCTCCCAAAGTTACTAAAACTTCCAGTCGTTTGCCGCGCAGGACATCACATAAATTCTGTAGGGTCGCCATCGACTTCTGCGGACAGCTTATCTGTTTGAATATCAGTTCGGAAGTAACACCGGGTATGGGTTCCTCGCGGGCCGGATAAATATCGAGCAGTATCACCTCGTCGAGCTGCGAAAGGGCTTGCGCGAACTCTGTGGCGAAATCGCGGGTGCGGGTGTAGAGATGGGGCTGGAAGATACCGGTAATTTTCCTATCGCCATACAAAGCCTTGATGGAGGCGATGCTGGCCTTGAGTTCATCGGGATGATGGGCGTAGTCGTCGAGATAGACGAAGTCGTCGCGGCGTATTTGGAAGTCGAAGCGTCGCTGGTTACCCTGAAAACAGGCCAGGCCCCGGCGCAAGTCTTCGTCGCTCACACCGCAGAGATGGGCCACCGCCATGGCAGCCACGGCATTTTCCACATGAATCATCATGGGCAGGCCCAGTTCCATATGTTCGATACAGCCGCCGGGATAATGGAAATCGAAATACAGGCGGTCGTTCTCGAAACGGGCGCACTCGCTGTGGAAATCGGCACTGCGACGCTCATCATCGTCGGCCTTGGGACCGGCATAGGTGTAGACTTTTACCGTCGGGTCGCAGGCTTCGTGCAGGGGCAACCCCACTTTCTTTACCAGACAGCCGCCGGGCTGGATAAGCGAAGTGAAGTGTTCGAAAGATTCGATGTAGGCCTCATGTGTGCCGTATATGTCCAAATGGTCGGCATCCACCGAAGTGACGATGGCCATATAAGGGCGCAAAAAATGGAAGGAACGGTCGTATTCGTCGGCCTCGATAACGGCGTAGTCGCTCTTGGACGACAGCAGCAAATTGGTGTCGTAGTTCTTGGAGATGCCGCCCAGAAAGGCATTGCAGTCGATGGGAGACTGACGCAGCAGATGGGCCAGCAACGTACTGGTGGTGGTTTTGCCGTGGGTACCCGATACGCAAAGGGCGCGTTTGTCTTTGGAAATCTCGCCCAACACGGCGGCGCGCTTCATGATATTGTAGCCATGGGCCTCGAAATACTGCCACTCGCTGTGCGTGTGCGGAACGGCCGGGGTGCGCACCACCAAGGTGTCTTCCACTTGCAGGAAGGCCGGCGGGATAAGGGTCACATCGTCGGTGTAGTGGATGTCGATACCTTCGCTCTCCAAATGCTCGCAAAGCGGGCTGCGGGTACGGTCGTAGCCTGCCACCTGCAGGCCTTCACTTCTGAAATAGCGGGCAAGGTTACTCATGCCTATGCCGCCGATACCTATAAAATATACTCTTTTCATCTCAATCGTTATCGTTCATGACTATGTCGGCTATTTTTTCGGCTGCATCGGGCAAAGCCAGACGCGCTATGGACTGACGAAGCGTCTCCAGACGGGCCGGCTCGGAGAGCAGTTGCAGGGCCGTGGGTACCAACGCTTCCTTGGCTTGGGCATCGGTCACCATCAAGGCGGCGTTCTCCTTGACCAGAGCCATGGCGTTCTTGGTCTGATGGTCTTCGGCCACATTGGGCGAAGGCACCAGAATGCAGGCCTTGCCAAGCAGACAAAGTTCGGAAATGCTGCTCGCACCGGCGCGCGACACTACCAGGTCGGACATGGCATAGGCGTAGTCCATGCGGTCGACAAACTGCGTGACGTGTACTTGCTTGAGGCTGCGACCCTCGAGCGCTGCCATGATGTTCTTGTAGTAGTATTTGCCCGTCTGCCAAAGTACCTGCACCGAGCTGTTTTCGAGTTCGTCCAGATGTGCCATGACAGCCTGATTGATGCTGCCCGCACCCAAACTGCCGCCCACCACCAGCATAACGGGCCGGTCGGGCTGCATACCGTAGTAGGCCAGGGCCTCCTGCTTCAGGCCTGCGGCCTGAAGCAGGTCTTGACGCACCGGGTTGCCGGTGAGCACTATCTTGTCGGCAGGAAAGAACTTGTCCATGCCTTGATAGGCCACGCAAATACGTTTGGCTTTGGCGGCCAGCCACTTGTTGGTCATACCGGCGTAGGAGTTCTGTTCCTGCAAATAGCAGGGAACGCCCAAGCTGGCGGCGGCCCGCAGCAGCGGGCCGCTGGCATAGCCGCCCACACCCACGGCCGCATCGGGGTGGAAGTCTTTCACCACCCGGCGCGCCATGCGCAAAGAACGCAACAGTTTGCACAAAGTCTTCACATTCTTCAACAAATGCCGACGGTCAAAACCACAGATGGGCAAGCCCACTATGCGGTAGCCAGCAGCCGGAACGCGTTCCATTTCCATGCGGTTTTCGGCACCCACAAAAAGAATCTCAGCCTCGGGCTCTTTGGCCTTGATGGCATTGGCAATGGAAATGGCCGGAAAAATATGGCCGCCGGTTCCACCGCCCGAAATAATGAATCTTTGTCTTTTCATCGTCTATCTTATTCTGCCATAGAGGCATAATCTTCCGCACTCATATCAGTTGCTTCCGTCTCAGCCTCGACTTGTCGCTCAGCTTCCATACGGTCCAGTTCCTGGTCTTCGGCCTGCCAAACTTCGTCTTCGCTCTCACTGGCACCATAGCGGCTCACGCTTAGGATAAGCGCAAAGTACCAACAGGTAATGATACCCGAAGTACCGCCACGGCTCAATATGGGCAAAGTCTGTCCCGTCACGGGGAAGAAACCTACCGCCACAGCCATGTTGACGAAAGCCTGCAAGGCCACGATAAGCCCGGCACCCATGGCCAGCAGCGCAGGCGTCATTTTGGTACACGACTTGGCTATCTTGCGGCAACGGAACAAAAGTATGATGTACAAGGCCGGCACCAGCACCATGCCAAACCAGCCCATATCTTCTATAATGATGGCATAAATGAAATCCGAGTAAGCCTGGGGCAGGAAATCGCGCTGCGAGCTGTTGCCGGGAAGCGATCCCAAGAATTTACCTTGCGAGATGGCAATTTTGGCATAATGCTCCTGCGAGTTTTCGTCCGTGCGGGTATACGAGGGGTCTAGCACATCCACGCTGTTGGTAACCAGACGGTTGTGCCAGGAAGCCCAGCGGTCTACACCGGGAATATCGGGAATACTCGTCAGGGCGATGTACATAAGCAGGGCCGCGCCGCCGACGATGGCCGTCAGCCAGATCATATGTTTCTTGGGCGCACCGGCGACAATCAGCATAAGGTAGGAGAACACCGCTATCATGATGGCCGTCGACATGTTCTGCGTAACGATAAGTGCACAGATTATGCCCGTGGCCAATATCACTTTCCAGAAAGCCTTCACCATGCCATCTTCTGAACGATGGGCCCGACCCAGCGTCCAGGCAAGGTACATCACAAGCGAAAACTTGGCTATTTCCGATGGCTGGAATTCTATGCCGAACACTTCCACCCAGCGTCTGGCATCGTTCATTTCCACTCCGGCCTTGGAAAACAAGGCCACTAGCAAGAGCACTATCGAGACAATCATGGCAAAGGGCGCAATGGCCCCCGTCCAGCTGTAAGGGATATGGTGCAACAAGATCACAGTGGCTAAGCCCAGCAGCAAAAGACGCGCATGACGGAATATGGGCTCAAACAGCGCACCGACATCCTTGTAGGCCAGCGTACCCATGGCGCTGAAACACTCGATGACACTCAAGGACATCAGTATCAGCAACAGGATCCAAACCACACGGTCGCCTTTAAAGAACCTCTTGATAAACAGTTCCATAGCCCGGAAATATTTGGTTATAAGGCACGGACGCAGTCCTTAAACTGACGGCCGCGGTCTTCGTAGTTCTTGAACAGGTCGAAGCTGGCACAGCAGGGCGACAACAGCACCGTATCGCCCGGACGGGCCAAAGCGGCCGCCTGGTCGATAGCCTCTTTCATGGAGCGGGCATCGCGGATTTCGGACACCTTGCCATCGAAGAAGGCATGCAGCTTGGCATTGTCCACACCCAGGAAGATAAGCGCATGCACCTTTTCGCGCACCAGTGCTTCTATCTCGCTGTAGTCGTTACCCTTGTCGGTGCCGCCCAGTATCAGTACCAGCGGGGTCTTCATCGATTCCAGCGCGTACCAGCAAGAATTGACATTGGTGGCTTTGGAGTCGTTCACATAGCTGACGCCGCCCACGCTGAGCACCTTTTCCAAACGGTGTTCCACGCCTTGAAAATCGCTTAGCGCACGGCGTATTTCATCTTTCTTCACCCGGGCGATATTGGCCGAAATGGCCGATGCCATAGTGTTGTACATATTGTGGGTGCCGCTCAGCGAGAGTTCCTCCTGCCCCATTTCGAAACGCTGTTCGGGCGTGTCGATGACCAGCAGGTGGTTCTCGATAAATGCCTTGATACCATCCTGACGCTTGAGCGAGAAGGGGAAACGCTGAGCCACGATGTCGCGTTTGGCAATTTCGCGTTGGATGATGGGGTCGTCGTTCCAATAGACGAAAGCATCCTGCGGACGCTGGTTGCGGATAATGCGGAACTTGGCGTCGACATACTCCTGCATATTGTAATGGTAGCGGTCCAGATGGTCGGGGGTAATGTTCAGCAATACAGCCACATCGGCACGGAAATCGAACATATAGTCGAGTTGGAAGCTGCTCAGTTCTATCACATAATAATCGAAGTCGCACTCGGCCACCTGCAAGGCCAGACTCTTGCCCACATTGCCGGCCAGACCCACGTTCAGACCACCTTGCTTGAGGATATGGTAAGTGAGCATGGTGGTGGTGGTCTTGCCGTTGGAGCCCGTGATACAAATCATCTTGGCATCGGTATAGCGGCCGGCGAATTCAATTTCCGAAATAATGTGGATGCCTTTTTCCTTGATAGCCTGGATTACGGGAGCCTTGTCGGGAATGCCGGGGCTCTTGATTATTTCGTCGGCGGCCAGGACTTTGTCCATACTGTGACCGCCTTCTTCCCAAGCAATCTTGTGTGCCTCGAGCACGGCTTTATAATTGTCCTTGATAGGCGACATATCGCTTACCCAGACATCGAACTGCATTTTCTTGGCAAGCACGGCAGCTCCTACGCCGCTTTCGCCTGCACCTAAGACAACAATCTTTTTCATTATCTCAATTTTAAGGTGATGATGGCCAATACGGTCAAAATGATGGTTATCAGCCAAAAACGTATGACGATTTTAGATTCCGGAACGGGTACCAGAGGTTTCTGTATCAAGGCATCGATGCCGGCATTGCCGGGCTTCTGGAAATGATGGTGCAAGGGTGTCATCTTGAAGATACGCTTGCCCACGCCCGTTTTGCGTTTGGTATGTTTGAAATAGGCCACCTGCATCATCACCGAAAGCGATTCCACCAAATAGATACCGCAGAAAAGTATCAACAGAATTTCCTTGCGGATGATGATGGCGAATACAGCCAGCACGCCGCCCAACATCAGACTGCCCGTGTCGCCCATAAACACCTGCGCGGGGAAGGAATTGTACCACAGGAAACCCATGGTGGCACCCACCAGTGCCGCCGCGTAGATAACCAGCTCCTCCACCCCGGGTATGTACATGATATTCAGGTAGGACGCGTAGTTGACGTTACTCGACAAATAGGCCAGCACGCCCAGGCCCACCGCGATAATGGAGGTGATGCCCGCCGTAAGACCGTCCAGACCGTCGGTCAGGTTGGAACCGTTCGAAACGGCCGTCACGATAAAGATGGTGGCCAGCACGAAGATGACCCAGCCGGCACCCTGACGGTGTTCGGGTTCCAAAAAGAACAGTATGTCGGAATAGTCGAAGTTGTTGTTCTTGACGAAGGGAATGGTGGTCTTGGTCGATTTCACCACCTCTGGGTTGATTTCCACCTGCTCCACATGATGAAACTGGCGGGTCTCGATGTTTTCGCGTATCACGACATCCGGGCTAAGATACAGCACCACACCCACGATGATGCCCAACACCACCTGTCCAATCAGTTTGTAGCGTGCCGACAAGCCGTCCTTGTTTTTTTTGAAAATCTTGATGTAGTCGTCCAAGAAGCCCAGCACCGTTAACCAGACCGTAGTTATCAGCATCAGAAGAACGTAAGTGTTGCTTAGTTTGGCAAAGAGCAGCACCGGTACGATCAGCGCCAGAAAGATGATGACACCGCCCATGCTGGGAGTGCCCTTCTTGCTCATCTGGCCTTCGATATCGAGCTGACGGGGTATATCGCCCATCTGCTTGCGACGCATAAAGTCTATCAGACGTTTGCCGATAAGCATGGCGATAAGCAGGGCCAGGATAAAGGCCATGGCCGCGCGGAAGGTAACGTATTGAAAAACACCGGCTCCGCTGATATCCAGCCGGTCGAGATATTCAAACAGAGGTACTAACATAGCTATCTGCAGATTTTTTCGAGTTCTTCTTTATCGTCAAAATGATGTTTGACACCTTTTATTTCCTGATAATTTTCGTGCCCCTTGCCGGCCACCAGCACCAAGTCGCCCTTCTGCGCCAGTCGGCAGGCAGTGCGGATGGCTTCGCGCCGGTCGAGGATGCAGAGTACTTTGTCCTGCGCATCGGTGGGAATACCGGCATACATGTCGTTGAGGATATCTTGGGGCTCTTCAAAACGGGGATTGTCGGAGGTAAGGATAAGCGTGTCGCTCAGAGCGCAGGCCTCGGCTGCCATTTCGGGACGCTTGGTCTTGTCGCGGTTGCCACCTGCACCCACCACACTGATGATATGCGGGGCGTTGAGCGCCTTGAGCGTTTCCAGCACATTGTGCAGGGCATCGGGCGTATGGGCATAATCGACAATGGCAACGAAGCCCTTGGGCGAAGGTACGTATTCCAGACGGCCGGCCACCGGGTGCAGGCGGCTAAGGCTCAGCAGGCACTCATCGGGTTGGCGGCCCAAAAGAATGGCTGCACCATACACGGCCAGCAGGTTCGACACGTTAAAGCGGCCGATGAACTGGGCGAAGACCTCGCGTCCGTTTATTTCGAGCTGCATGCCGCTCAAGTGAGTTTCCAGAATCTTGGCACGGAAATCGGCCATGGCACGGGTGGAATAGGTGTGTTTGGAAGCCTTGGTATTTTGCAGCATCACCATGCCGTTGCGGTCGTCGATGTTGGTCAGAGCGAAGGCCTCGGCCGGCAGGTTGTCGAAGAAGGTTTTCTTGGCCTTGAGATAAGCGTCGAAGGTCTTATGGTAGTCCAGATGGTCGTGCGTAAGGTTGGTGAAGATACCGCCGGCAAAACGCAGGCCGGCAATACGTTCTTGAGCGATGGAATGCGAGCTAACCTCCATAAAGGCATATTGGCAGCCGGCTTCCACCATTTGCGCCATCAGGCTGTTGATACTGTAGGCATCGGGCGTGGTGTGGGTCGATGGGATGGCCTGTTCGTCCACATAGTTGCACACGGTCGAGAGCAGGCCCACCTTGAAGCCGAAGCTGCGGAACATATGGTACAGCAGCGTGGCGATGGTGGTCTTGCCGTTGGTGCCAGTCACGCCAACGAGGGTCAGTTTCGTGGAGGGTTCGCCGAACCAGGCCGAAGCGAGCAAGCCCAGGGCAGCGTTGGTATCGGCCACCTTGATGTAGCTGACACCTTCCTGCAAGTGTGCGGGCATATCTTCCAGCACGATGGCCTTGGCACCTTTGGCAATGACATCGTCTATATATTGGTGACCATCGCTCTGCGTACCTTTCTGAGCCACGAACAGACTGCCGGGAGCCGCCTTGCGCGAGTCGAAACACAGGCTCGTCAGTTCTTGTTGCTGCGGACCGTAACTTTCCAAAACCTTCAGATTCTTAATGCAAACACTCAGTTCCATATGCTTGTCTTTTTACTTCAAATATATACTCATATACTGGCCGCGCTTATACGACTGACCATCTTTTATCGACTGGCGATAGACGGTGCCGCTTCCGTGGACATCTACCTGGAAACCCGCTTTTTCGAGTACGTAAATGGCATCGCGCAGGCCCATACCCGTCACCTTGGGAGTCTTGCCCGGAACCTCTTCACGCATATCGAAAGTCCAGCGGTGGTTTTCTTCATTGGCAACCACCACATCATCGTCTTCGGGAGCTTCAATGTCGGCTGGCAGATGCAAGCGTCTGAGCAGATACTCGGTTGGCTGCTTCAGGCCGGCATCCAGACTAGGCAGCACGTCCAGGGTATCCTTGGGCAAAGTGTTGAGCGAGAGGTCGAGTTCAGCGGCATACACCCGTTCGGCAATCTGACGCAGCACGGCACCGGCCATGCCACCGCCCGAAGGATAACCGATGCTCGGACGACGAATGACCACGATACAGGTATACTTGGGCTTGTCCGAGGGAAAATAGCCGCAGAACGACACTTGATGGCCACGTTTACCACCACCGTATTCCAACACGGCCGTACCGGTCTTGCCCGAAATGGGCACCAGCTGGCTGTACACGGGCCGGGCCGTTCCCTTCAGCACCACGCTGTCGAGCATCAGGCGAATCTCGCGCAAGGTCTTGTCGGAACATATTTTTTCTTTAACCACCTGGGGCTTGAAGGTCTTGTACACCTCGTTGTCGCGTGCGATGCGGTCTACAAAATAAGGCCTCAAATAGCAACCGTCGTTGGCAATGGCGTTGTAATAGGCCAGCGTATAAATGGGCGGAATCATGGTAACATAGCCATGTGACATCCAAGGCAAATCAGTGGCCGACCAATAGCGTTTCTTATCCTTGGGATGCGGAATGGTGGGAACGGCCGCACCGGGGATCTCCAGCTTGAGGTCTTCGGCGAAACCGAAAGAATAAATGCGGTCTACAAACTTGGCTGCACCGGCTATTCCACCGTAGGCCTCGTCGATAAGTTTGGACACGCCGATGTTGGACGAATACCAAATGGACTTCTTGGCATCAATCAGGCCGTAGCCGCCCTTGCCGTAGTTGTGGTCGCGCATGACGCGGCCGTGTATGTTGGCAATACCCGTACCGACATCTACCGGTGTATTGGGTTCAAGCAAACCGTCCTCCAAAGCGGCCATCATGGCAATGGTCTTGAAGGTGGAACCCGGTTCGCTATGGTCGCCGCAGGCATAGTTTTGCGTTTCGGCATACACGCCCGGTGCCACGCGGCCCAAGTTACTGATGGCCTGTATGCGCCCGGTAGCGGTTTCCATCAAGATGGCACAGCCCGATTCGGCATCGGTTTCCACCAGTTTGCGACGCAGCGCCGACTCCACGATGTCCTGCTTGTTGATGTTGATGGTGGTGTACAGGTCCCAGCCGTTCTCCGGCTCGAGGGTAGTGACATTCATGTAGCGTCCGGCCACTTTCTGTCGCGATGACAAGCCGGGCCGTCCGCACAGCAGCGAATCGTAATAAAGTTCCAGACCCGAGCGGCCACCTTTCTTGAAATCGGAATAGATATCACCGATGGTGCGGCTGGCCAGCGAACCGAACATCTTCTGGCGTTCGCTGTAAGTCTTGGTATAGAGGCCGCTGCTATTACGACCTTTCTTGAAGAAGGGGAAACGGCGAATTTCCTGTAGTTCGAAATAGGACACCCGCTTGGCGGTAAGTTGATACTCGCGGCTGCCGCGTTCGAAACCCTTCCAGATATGCGCCTCGTACTGGGCGGGTGTTTTGTCACCCAATTTCTGCGACAGAGCCTCCGACAAGGGCTTGATATAGAGAGCCAGCGTATCGCGATACTCGCGGCGAGCCTGGGCAAGTTTTTCCTTGCTGTGACGGTTGCTCTTGTTCTGGTAGGCACGAAGGTCCATGTATAGCGCATAACTTGGAATGGTGGCTGCCATCAAGGCACCGTTGTCGGCATAGATGTTGCCTCTTTCGGGTACCACTTCCACGCTGTCGCGCACCTGACGGTCTTTCCATTTGGTCCAGGCCTCGCCCTCGACAAACTGTATATGGAACACCGACAGCAGTATACCACCGAGCAAAACGCCAAAAAGCAGCACCGTCACTATTGTATAGCGCCGGCCATAAGCTTTCAGAACATCGCTGTAATTGCTTTTCTTTGCCATGGTTTGCAGATTCTACCGGTGATGTTTCACTTTCAGACGATAAGGGGCCTGATTGGTTGCCTTCAAATCTAGACCTTTTTCCTTGACCAGTTCGTCAATATTCGAATGGCGGCTTTCCTGCATCAGGCGGGAGCGCTGTATCAGCACATCGTAGCGCAGTTCGGTCAGTTCCTTGCTGAGCGAATCTACCTGGGCTATCTTGCGTGTAAGGGTGTAGCG
>CAYRHC010000027.1:0-12055 GCA_964423935.1 uncultured Bacteroidales bacterium
ATACCGCAGCAAGGCTGCGGCTGCGAAGGCGAAAGCCGGAGCAGCCCCGGGCGGAGCTGCAGCAAGCTGCCCTTGCTGCAGCTCCGCCGCGCAGCCGGCCGCACCCGCCAAACAGCCCGAGCCAGCCACACCGACCGCCGCCAAACAGCCCGCCGCTGTGCCGGCCAAACGGCCCTTCACCGATTACATGAAGGAGCGCATTCTTATTCTGGACGGCGGTTTCGGCACCAGCCTGCAGGCCTACGGCCTGCAGGAGTCCGACTTCCGCGGCCATCTTTTCAGCCATCATTCCTGCGACCTGAAAGGCTGTAACGATGTACTCTGCCTGACACGGCCCGCTTTGGTAGCCGAAGTGCACCGCCGTTTTGTGGAAGCAGGCGCCAACATCATCACCACCAACACCTTCAATGCCCAAGCCGTTTCGCTGCAAGGCTACAGCTTGCAAGACCGCGTGCGCGACATTAATCTGGCCGCAGCCGTCATCGCCCGTAGCGTCGCCGACAGCCTCAGCCGTCCCGAACAACCCGTCTATGTATTCGGCAGCATGGGTCCCACCGACAAATGCATCGGACTGGAAAGCATCGGCAAGGACGAATTGTTGCAAGCCTACCGTGAACAGGCCGAAGCACTGATTTTTGGCGGAGTGGACGCCCTGCTCATCGAAACTATCTTCGATGCCGAAAACGCAAAAGTCGCCCTGGAAGCCTGCCGGGCCGCCATGGACAAGCTACAGCGCCGTCTGCCCGTTTGCGTCAGCTACACCATCAAAGACCCCAAAGGCATCAACATGATGGGTCAGCACCTGATGGACTACATGAAGGCCCTGCCACAAGATTTGGTTACCTGCGTCGGGCTGAACTGCTCGCTGGGCGCCGAATCGATGACCGCCTTCCTGCGCGAAATGGCCGCCAGCCTACCCTTCTATATTTCGGCCTATCCCAATGCTGGCCTGCCCAACAAAGACGGCCAATACGACCAGACGCCCGCTATGATGCGCGAAGCCGTCGCTCCCTTGGCCCAAGAACACATCGTCAATATTTTGGGCGGCTGCTGCGGCACCAGCTATGAACATATCCGCCAAATCTCTACGCTGGCCAAAGAAGTGAACGTCAGCTGGACGCAACCGCATACGCCCGTCACGGTTTCTCAGGGCGACAACACGCATCCTTCATCGGATAACAACAATAACGATAAAACGACATCTTCCCCTATGGACAACAACATGCTCTATCAGGCCATTCTGACGGGAAAACTGCCAGACGCCGAAAAGGCCACCCAAGCCGCCATCGAAGCCGGCTGCTCACCCCAAGAAATCATCAACGGACAAATGATTGCCGCCATGAGCGAAATCGGACAGCGTTTTCAAGACGGCAAGGCCTTCGTTCCCCAACTGCTGATGGCCGCACGTGCCATGAAGGGAGCCATGCAAGTACTGGCCCCGCTGATGGAAGGTGCCGCCGTGGAGTCGTTGGGCAAAGCCGTTATCGGCACGGTCAAAGGAGACCTGCACGATATCGGCAAAAATCTGGTGGCCTCTATGCTGGAAGGTTGCGGTTTCGAAGTGGTGAACATCGGTATCGATGTTTCGGCCGACAAATTCGTGGAAGCTGTCAAGGAGAACAATGCCGACATTCTGGTACTGAGCGCCTTGCTCACCACCACCATGCCCTACATGAAAGAAGTGATTGACGCCTTGGAAGTTGCCGGCCTGCGCCAGAAGGTTAAGGTAATGGTGGGCGGCGCACCGCTGAGCGAGGAATACGCCCGCGAAATCGGTGCCGACGGTTATAGCGACAACGCCAACAGCGCCGTAGCTTTGGCCAAACGTCTGATGGGCAAAAACTAATCGGAAGACTCAATTCTTCTATTCCCAGCGTTCACACCATAGTTCGTACAGCGGGAACAGTTCTCCGGGCTCTTCGGAATACCAGCCATAGCCATTACGACGCTCGTAGCCGATTTCCGAAATATCATACTTGACAATACCGTCCCTATCGCAACAGAAGGGGCGGTTTGTCTTTAAATCGCAGAAGCGTCCCCAAAGGTCGGGACCCTCGCTACTTTCTACCCAAACACGGTTGGGACGGCCCTCTTGGTCGGTAACGGTTGCGATGCGATGGTCGGTGATCCGGTTGGCCTCAAACCAGGCCATAGCGGCATGAACGGCTTGCCGAACTTCGGCCGAAGGATGGTCGAGTGCCATGAGCAACCGCACGATACCGGCCGATTCCGCGCCGCTGAGCGATGCGAGTTCGTACGCCCGCGCATTGGCCGGCTGCAAGGTGACTTCGTCGTGCTGGGCGCACCATACCGTCTTGACTCCGTTTTGCACGTATTGCGTCTTGATTATACAGTCGATGCCCCGGTCGAAGGCTACAGCGATGCGTGCACGCAGGGCTTCATCCACCAAGGACCCGAAAAACTCGTCATCCTGCAGGATATGCCAAAAGAGCGTCATCACGTTCACCATAGCACCGTCGTTGTAGGTGATATGCGTATAGTAACCCTTGTCGCGCGAGAACTGCTTGAAGCCGCCATTGTCGTACTGAATGCTCAGCAGGAACTCCAGTCCCCTACGGAAAGCCTGGGCGTAACGCTCATCGGGTTGCACCTGATACTGATTAGCCAAAAACACCAGTTCTGTATAGGTAGCCTTGTTGTCGATGGTAGATTCAGTGATGGCAGCGCGCCCTTGCACAGCGGCCAGACTGTCCTCGGGCGACAATTTCTGACGGTATTTACGGTAGTTTTTCTCCCAGCCGCCATTGTCCTTTTGCATCAGCAGGACATTTTCGGCCACTATCATCGATTCGGGCGAACCATACCAAGCGTCGCGGGCCGGCAGACGGCCTTTGCTCAAACGCAAAGCCAGAGGATCTTTTTCGGCAGCCGTCAATGTCAGCGACAGGGTCAACATCGGCACAAGCAGCGCCATAGCAAGTAACTTCTTCATTTTTTCAAATCAATTAACCACGACAATTTTGGCCACCATACCCGCCGAGCCGTCCTGGGCAGCGGCAAAGACCAAATAGACACCTGTGGACACGCGGCTTCCATCGCCTTGACTGAGGTCCCAAAGGAATTGCCCGCCCAGCGAACGGCCGGTAGTCATCAGCCGTCCGTTGATGTCGGTGATTTTCACTTGAGAGTTCTCCATCAGACCCGTCACCACCACATCGCCCACAAACTCGGGACGCACGGGGTTGGGATAAACCGTCACCGAACTGTAATCGGACCGGGCGCTCACCGCATCGCTACGATAGGAGACTATGCCCGCTTCGGTACCCATAAAGACCTCGCCCGTAGTGGGATGCACCAAAATGTCGTACACCACATCCGAAGGTAGCGGACTGTTGGAGGCCGTAAAATGCCGGATGGTTTCCAGACCGTCCTCCGAAAGCAGATAAACACCGTCGTTGTTGGTTGCCAGCCATTTACGGTTGGCGGCGTCCACAGCGATATCGTAAATCATGGAGTTGCCGAGCAGATAGTCGGCCTCGTTGGTACCGTCGTTGCGGGGCACTTTCACCCGCGTGTAGGTCGGCGTTGCCGTATCGAGGATGCTGGCGCTGTTGGATAAAATGAGCGGGCCGTAGGTACCTCCCACCCAAATATTGCCTTTGAGGTCTTCTACCACGCAATGCATGGTGTGGCCGTTGTAAGAATTGCCGTCCTGGTCAACCAAGTTGGTGCTTATCCAGCGGGTGCGGTCGTCGGAAAAATCGGTAAGCGTGCCGCGCGTATCGATGATGAACAGGCCGGGTTCCACGCGCTCGGAATTGATCCAGACCAAGCCGTTGGAGGCAAAAAGAATGTCGTCCCACGAAGGGGCCGTGCCGCAGAAATTGCTGTAGTCGGGTTGCAACCAGCTGCCGTCGGGCCGTATGATGTGAATGGTGCCACGACCGTTTATCTGGTCGGAATTAAGCAACCAGAAATTGCCTTCACTGTCACAGGTGATGCCGTCGGTGCGTACATAGCGCTGGGGGTTGTCGGGAAACATCGTCACCAGCGGACTGTTGCTCCAGGTGTAGACACTGTCCAGCATGCCGTTGCGAAACTCCAACAGACCGTCGCCCCAAGTGCAGGCAAAGATATGGTTTTCATCACGAGGGTCGATGGCGAATTTCAGCACATCCTGAAAGGCAAAGCCCAGTTTGGCCTTAAGCTGGTCGGCGGTTTCGGTTATCAGCGAATGCCATTCCATGCCATCATAACACAGCAGACCACCATCCCATCGGTAACGGTCACCCCAACGTCCTCCACTGCTGCAATAGAGCTTATCGTCACGGAGAAACATCTTCCAAGCCGTCTGCGCTTGCGGTCCGTTGGGACAAATCATGCTATCTGTACAGGCATAGGCATCGATATCGGCTTGATAATCCCAGATACACAAGCCCTTGCGACCCGAAGCGGCATACATGCGCTGTCCGTCGAAATCAACGCGCAGTGCCTCGGTGATATCCGTGGTGATGTTGTTGTCGGTAAGAAAGCGCAACTGTTGACCTTCGCCGTTGTACATGGCCAGCACATGGGCGCTCCGGCAGACAAGCAGATACTCGCCACAGCTATACATATCACTGACAAGGCCGTAATAGCTGCGTAGCTGCAGGGCGGTCCGGGTATCGACATCGTAGCGGTAAAGGCGATTGTCGGTCAATAGAAGCATCTGTCCTTGCCAATCGAGTATACGGATGGGCAGGGGGCTGAGGGTCAGATTCAAGGCTTGCCACTGCGAAAAGTCGAGCAAATTGCGCTCCAGCCGGCCTTGATACAGACCTTGGTCGCTGAGCAGATACAGACAGCTGTCGGTGAGCATGGCATCGTTGATGTGCAGATAACTGCCGTCGCTCTGACGGAAAATGTAACTCTCGCTTATTTCGCGCGCCTGCATGTCCACTTGCAACAGACCGACATTGGTGGCCAAAAGGGCGTACTTGCCGTACATGCGTATCCGATTGACGCTTTTGTCGGCGGCCAGCGTCTTGTCTCGGTAGTCAGAGAGATTGAAGATATCGCCATCGGCACCGATGATGTCCATATTGCCGTCACTGTAGAATAACAGCATTTTTCCGGTTTGTTCGTTGTAGGCCATCTGCGACACATGGTTGCCGCTCAAACCGTCCAGCATGCTGTAAGACTGGATGGAAGCGTCCGTCGGGTCGTAAGAATAGAGATGCCCCTGCGAGCTGACGTAAACCTTACCGGGCGTGTACAGCACTTGATTGGCCTTGGCATACGAGAAATGCGTGCGCCACTCACCGATGCGCATCTGGGCCGACAAGGACGAAAGTCCCGCCGACAGCGTCAACAGCAAGCATAGAGCCAAGGCTTTTCTCATACACAATTAGGTTAGCGCTTGAGCAGGAAATCGGCAAAGGCACGCACCGCACGGCCTCGGTGACTGATGTTGTTCTTTTCTTCGGGACCCATTTCGGCAAAGGTCAGTTCCGAACCCTCGGGACGGAAAACAGGGTCGTAACCGAAACCCTTCTTACCCTTGCGCTCGGTAGTGATTTCGCCCCGCACTTCGCCTTCGAAGAGGTATTCCTTGCCGTCCATGATTAGGGCGATAACGGTTCTAAAACGGGCCTTGCGGTTTTCGATGCCCTTCATCACGCGTAGTATCTTGTCGACATTTTGCTCAAAAGTGCAGCCCTCGCCGGCAAAACGCGCTGTAAACACACCGGGAGCGCCGCCCAAGGCTTCCACTTCCAAACCCGTATCGTCGGCAAAGCAGTCGGTACCGTACTTTTGGTACACATAACGAGCCTTCTGCAGAGCATTGCCCACCAGGGTATCGGCCGTTTCGGGTATTTCTTCGTTGCAGCCCAGCTCGCCCAGATTTACAATTTCCACTTTGTTTTTCAAGATAGCCGATACTTCTTCGGTCTTGTGCAGGTTGTGCGTGGCAAATACCAAACGGGGCAAGGCTGTTTTTGCGGGCTTATGCTCTTTGGCCGGAGCCGAAAGCTCCAACATACGCTGTATCGATTTGGCGGCAGCCTTGGCCACCTCTGCATCAACGGTCACTTCGGGGGTTTCGTCGCGCAGGCAGAGATAGAGTTTTTCAAGCGTGTTCAGATGCATCGATTCGCAAAGGTTCAGGGGTGCATCGGTGGTGGGCGGCGCCGGAATAAACTCCTTGTCGGGGCAGAGCTTCTGCAATTCCACCAGCACACCGGCTTCGGTAACGATGATAAACTGCTTGTCGTCAGACTTTTGGGCATAAGCGATAATGCCGGAAGTAGCACCCGTGTAGTCAGACAAATCGACAATTTCTTGCGGGCATTCGGGATGACAAAGCACCTTGGCTGCGGGATACCGGTCCTTGAGAGCTTTGAGCTTTTCGGCCGAGAAACGGGCGTGCACATGGCAGGCACCATCCCAAAGCAGCATCCGACGACCGGTGAGACCATTGATATAATTGCCCAGATTATGGTCGGGACCGAAAATCAATTCTTCATCTTTGGGGAAAGATTCCACTATCTTGACGGCGTTGCTCGAAGTCACCACCACATCGGTCAGGGCCTTGACAGCTGCCGAAGTGTTCACATAGCTGATAACCTTGTGCTGTGGATGCGCCTGTTTGAAAGCGGCCAAAGCAGCGGCCTGGCAACTGTCGGCCAAGGAGCAGCCGGTATTAGCATCGGGGATAAGCACTTTTTTGTCGGGCGAGATGATTTTAGCGGTTTCGGCCATAAAATGCACCCCGCACATGACGATGATGTCGGCATCGGTTTTGGATGCATGCTGGGCCAAAGCCAGACTGTCGCCTATAAAGTCGGCAATATCTTGAATATCTTTATCTTGATAGTAATGCGCCATGATGAGCGCTTTCTTTTCATTGCGAAGACGGTTGATTTCGGCAACCAAAAATTTTTTTTCCATGTATCCCGATATAAATAAGGTGACAAAAATAGTGCATCGGGCCAATAGTCGCAAATTGTGACCGTCCTTTTTAGTTTTGCATATTTTCCGTATATTCAGAAAATATAAATAATTGTTTAAGGAGGCTTGCAAACTAATTGTGCTATTATTACTTTTGCAGCGCTTTTGGGGGCGCTTATCCCCGAATACAAAACAAAAAGCTGTCAATCAAATCAATAGCATCTTATCAACACAACATTATGATAGTAGCCAACAAGACTTTGGACAAGGCTGTCATCCGCTTTTGCGGCGACTCGGGCGACGGTATGCAATTGACCGGAACCCTATTTTCCACCTTGTCTGCCGTATTCGGTAACGAGATTTCCACTTTTCCCGATTACCCTGCTGAAATGCGAGCTCCCCAAGGCTCACTGAGTGGCGTATCTGGCTATCAGGTACACATAGGCTCATCGAGCATCTACACTCCCGGCGACCTGGCCGATGTTCTCATCGCCATGAACCCCGCCGCGCTCAAGACCAACGTCCGCAACATGAAACGCGACGCCGTTGTCATCATCGACCAAGACACCTTCGATGCAGCAGGCCTGGAAAAGGCCGAATTCAAGACCGATGACCCCATCAAGGAGCTGCACATCGAAAGCGCACAGGTAGTGGCCGTACCCATCACCTCGCTTACCAAGCTCAGCCTGGCCGACAGCGGCATGGACAACAAGAGCATTCTGCGCTGCAAGAATATGTTCGCACTGGGTCTGGTATGCTGGCTGTTCAGCAAACCGCTCGAAGAGGCCGAGCACCTGCTCAGCAACAAGTTCGGCAAGAAACCCGCCCTGCTGCAGGCCAACCTCAAGGTCATGAACGACGGCTACAACTACGGACACAACATTCACGCCAGCGTTTCTACCTACAGCGTAAATCCTTCGCACTTGGAAAAAGGTGTCTATACCGATGTCAAGGGTAACCAAGCCACAGCTTGGGGCCTTATCGCAGCTGCCGAAAAATCGGGTCTACCATTGTTCTTGGGCAGCTATCCCATCACACCGGCCACCGATATCCTGCACGAACTTTCGGCCCGCAAAGAACTGGGCGTGAAGACCGTTCAGGCCGAAGACGAGATTGCCGGCGTCTGCACCGCCATAGGCGCCGCCTTCGCCGGCAACTTGGCCGCCACTTCCACTTCCGGCCCCGGCATCGCCCTAAAGAGCGAAGCCATCGGTCTGGCCGTGATGGCCGAACTGCCGCTGGTCATTGTGGACGTTCAACGCGGCGGCCCTTCGACCGGCCTGCCCACCAAAGCCGAGCAGACCGACCTGTTGCAGGCTCTCTACGGCCGCAACGGCGAATCGCCCGCTGTGGTGATTGCCGCCAGCACTCCCGCCAACTGTTTCGACTTTGCTTTCCAGGCTGCCAAAATCGCTTTGGAGCACATGACACCCGTCTTCCTGATGACCGACGCTTTCCTGGCCAATGGTTCTTCGGCTTGGAAAATTCCCAATATGGACAGTTATCCCAGCATCAATCCGCCTTACGTTACCGAAGATATGCAAGGCAAGTGGGCTCCTTACCTACGTCAGGACAAGAACTTGGTGCGCTATTGGGCACTGCCCGGCACCAAAGGTTTTGCCCACCGCATCGGAGGTCTGGAGAAAGACTCCGTCACAGGTGCCATTTCCACCGATCCCGACAACCATCAACTGATGACCGACCTGCGTCAAGGCAAGATAGACCGCATTGCCGACTGCCTGCCTTTGCAAAAAGTTGAGGGCAATCCCGACGCCGATGTTTTGGTCGTTGGCTGGGGCGGTACTTACGGACATCTGTATGCCGCCGTACAAGAGCTCAACGCTGAAGGCAAAGCCTGCGCTCTGGCTCATTTCAACTACATCAATCCGCTGCCCCGCAACACACAGGAAATCCTGTCCAAATACAAGAAAATCATCGTCTGCGAACTGAACAACGGACAATTTGCCGCCTATCTGCGCTCGAAGATGCCTGCAGGCTTGAATATCAGCCAACTGAACAAGGTTCAGGCCCAACCTTTCGCCGTAGCGGAAGTAAAGGCAGCCGTATCAGCATTGTTTAACGATTAAAGCATTGTTACTATGGAACTTATATATGCTCCCAAAGACTTCAAAAGCAGCGGCAAGGTAAAATGGTGTCCCGGTTGTGGTGACCACGCCGTGTTAAGCTCGCTGCACAAGGCCATGGCCGAACTGGGCGTAGAACCCGACAAAATTGCCGTCATCTCGGGTATCGGTTGCTCGTCGCGTCTACCTTATTATATGAACACCTACGGTTTCCACACCATCCACGGACGCGCCGCTGCCGTTGCTACCGGTGTCAAGCTGGGCAATCCCGAGCTCACGGTGTGGCAGATAAGCGGCGATGGCGACTGTCTGGCCATCGGCGGCAATCACTTCATCCACGCCCTGCGCCGCAACATCGACCTGAACATCATCTTGATGAACAACCGTATTTACGGCCTCACCAAGGGCCAATACTCACCCACTTCGCCCAAGGGTTTCATTTCCAAGTCGTCGCCTTACGGCACCATCGAAGAGCCCTTCCGCCCCGCTGAACTTTGCTTCGGTGCCCGCGGCCAGTTCTTCGCCCGCCTGCTCGATGTGGATTTGAAGAACTCGCAAGAAGTGCTGGTGCAGGCCGCCAAGCACAAAGGCGCATCGGTGGTGGAAGCGCTGGTGAACTGCGTCATCTTTAACGACGGCACGCACAAGGACATTTCCGACAAGGAAACCCGCGACGACCGCGTCATCTACCTGCATCATGGTGAAAAGATGATTTTCGGCAAGAACCGCGACAAGGGCCTTGTACTCGACGGCCTCTCGCTCAAGGTTGTCACTATCGGCGAAAACGGTGTTTCCCTGGATGATATCCTCACGCACGATGCCCATTGCAAAGACCTGACTTTGCACTATTTGCTGAGCACCATGTGCGGTCCCGACTTTCCCGTGGCACTGGGCGTTATCCGCGACGTGGAAGCTCCCACCTACAACGACGCGCTCTTTGAGCAGATTCACGATGTACAGGCCAAGCGCCCGCAAATTACCTGCCTGAACGATTTCTTCAAGACGCTCGAAACTTGGGAAATCAAGTAAGCTTTCTTCCCCGCAAGGGATGCCAGCGTTAAAAAAAGCCCGCCGCAATATGGTGGGCTTTTTTTCTTGCAAGCACTTGACTATCTGCATTTTAACAATCATTAAACCTACGAAAAAATATTTATCTACATTTTTCTCTAATCGGCTCTTTGTACTTCAGTTTTGTTTATATCTTTGCACTCGGAAAAAATTGGTTTTCAAAGAAAATCCACAGAAGACAAGATAAATAAGCTTTATAATTATTCCTCTAAAAATGAAAAACTTAGATTTAAGCAAGTACGGTATCACAGGTACTACCGAAATCGTACACAACCCTTCTTACGAACAGTTGTTCGCAGACGAAACCAACCCCGCCTTGGAAGGTTATGAAAAGGGTCAGGTTACTGAACTTGGTGCTGTCAACGTTATGACAGGCATCTATACCGGCCGTTCACCCAAAGACAAATTCATTGTGATGGACGCCAACTCAAAAGACACTGTATGGTGGACTTCTGACGAATACAAAAACGATAACAAGCCCGTTTCAGAGGCTACTTGGGCTGAACTCAAGAAGCTTGCCCAAAAGGAGCTTTCCAACAAGAAACTGTATGTAGTAGACTGCTTCTGCGGTGCCAACAAGGATACCCGCATGGCTGTGCGCTTCATTATGGAAGTAGCTTGGCAGGCTCATTTCGTAACCAATATGTTCATCCGCCCCAGCGCTGAGGAACTGGCTAATTTCGAGCCTAACTTCACCGTTTACAACGCATCCAAGGCCAAGGTAGAGAACTACAAGGAACTTGGTCTGAACTCTGAAACTGCCGTTGTATTCAACATCACCAGCCGCGAACAGGTTATCATCAACACCTGGTACGGTGGCGAAATGAAGAAGGGTATGTTCTCGATGATGAACTACTACCTGCCGCTGAAGGGTATCGCTTCTATGCACTGCTCGGCCAATACCAACGAAAAGGGCGAAACCGCTATTTTCTTCGGTCTGTCAGGCACCGGCAAAACCACCCTTTCGACCGACCCCAAGCGTATGCTTATCGGTGACGACGAACACGGCTGGGACGACAACGGCGTGTTCAACTTCGAAGGCGGTTGCTATGCCAAGGTTATCAAGCTCGACAAGGAAAGCGAACCCGACATTTACAACGCCATCCGTCGCGACGCACTGCTCGAGAACGTTACCGTTGACGCTCAGGGTAAGATTGATTTCGACGACAAGAGCGTTACGGAGAACACCCGTGTTTCTTATCCTATCTACCACATCAACAACATTGTAAAGCCTGTTTCGGCTGCTCCTGCCGCTCAGAATGTCATCTTCCTGAGTGCTGATGCTTTCGGCGTGCTGCCTCCTGTTTCCATTCTGACTCCCGAACAGACCAAATACTACTTCTTGAGTGGCTTTACCGCCAAATTGGCCGGTACGGAACGTGGCATTACCGAACCCACGCCTACTTTCTCGGCTTGCTTCGGCCAGGCTTTCCTGGAACTGCATCCTACCAAGTACGCCGAAGAACTGGTAAAGAAGATGGAAAAGAGCGGTGCCAAGGCTTATCTGGTGAACACCGGTTGGAACGGTACCGGCAAGCGTATCTCTATCCGCGATACCCGTGGCATTATCGATGCCATCCTCGATGGTTCCATCAAGAGTGCTCCTACCAAGAAACTGCCTATCTTCAACTTTGAAATTCCTACCGAGCTGCCCGGCGTAGATCCCAAGATTCTCGATCCTCGCGACACTTACGCTTGCGCCTGCCAATGGGAAGAAAAAGCCAAAGACCTGGCCGGACGCTTTATCAAAAACTTTGTCAAGTACGAAGGCAACAAGGCTGGTAAGGCCCTGGTTGCTGCCGGTCCTAGCTTGTAAACCGAGCTAGCGACGATAAAAAAGGAGGACCCGCGCTGCGCGCGGGTCCTCCTTGCTTTTTCCCATATAGAGAAGCCTCAAAAACCGCTTCTTACTTCAGCTGCAACTTCAGGGTCTGCTCGCCGTCCGATGAACTGATGCGCAGCAAATAGAGGCCTTGGGGCAGGCCTTCCAGGCTGAGGGATTCGCTATCAAT
>CAYRHC010000028.1:0-11989 GCA_964423935.1 uncultured Bacteroidales bacterium
ACACTTGCCGCGGCGGCCTTATCGAAGGTGTCTATGTGCGCAATGTGGAAGTGGGTCAGTGCCGCGAGGCCGTGCTGAAAATCAACCTGCTTTACGAATCGAAAGAAGACTGCGCCCGCGACTTTCCGCCTACGGTGCGCAATGTCATGCTCGAGAACGTCAGCTGCCACAAGAGCCGCTACGGCGTACTTATCAACGGCTTGGAAGACGACAGCCATGTCTACAACATCCAGGTGCGAAACTGCTTCTTTGACGGGGTGGAAAAAGGCAACAGCGTCAACGGCGCTAAAGATGTGGTTTTCAGCCAATTGCACATCAACGGAGAACTGGTTGAATAAAGTATTTTTTTGTTCTTGAAAATAATTGGTTACCTTTGCCCCAATTGCGCGCCGAAGTGTCAGCACGTAATCAGACTAGAGTATATAGAGTAAACAATAAAGAGTCATCATGAGTTTATTGAAAGAAAAATTGAGCCAGTATACACTGCCTCAAGAACTTAGCAAACAGGGTATTTACCCTTACTTTAGAGCTATTTCGAGCGAACAAGACTGCGAAGTCATCATCAACGGCAAACGCGTGTTGATGTTCGGTTCCAACAGTTATCTCGGTCTTACCAACCATCCCAAAATCAAGGAAGCCGCCATTGAAGCCGTCCGCAAATACGGCACCGGTTGCGCCGGTTCACGCTTCCTGAACGGAACACTCGACATTCACGAAAATCTTGAAAAGCGTCTCGCCGCCTTTGTGGGCAAAGACGAAGCGCTGATTTTCTCTACCGGTTTCCAGGTGAACCTAGGTGTAGTTTCCTGCCTCACCGGCCGCGAAGACTACATCATCCTGGACGAATCCGACCACGCATCCATCATCGAAGGCCGTCGTCTGTCGTTCTCCAAGACCTTGAAGTTCAGGCACAACGACATGGATTCTTTGGAAAAGGCCCTGCAATCTTGCCAGCCCGACAAAATCAAGCTGGTGGTTGTTGACGGCGTTTTCTCGATGGAAGGCGACGTTGCTCCCCTACCCCAGATGGTAGAACTGGCCAAGAAGTACAATGCCAGCATCATGGTTGACGAAGCCCACGGCATCGGTGTTTTCGGTCCTCACGGAGAAGGTGTCTGCACCGCACTGGGCGTTACCAAGGACATTGACCTGATTATGGGTACTTTCAGCAAATCTTTCGCTTCGCTGGGCGGCTTTATCGCCTGCGACAAAGAAGTGGCCAACTTCCTGCGTCACCATGCACGTTCCTACATCTTTAGTGCCAGCGCCACTCCGGCTGCCATCGGTGCCGCCAACGCCGCGCTGGACATTATGCTCAACGAGCCCGAACGCATCGCCAACCTGTGGAAGATCACCAATTACGCTTTGGACGGTTTCCGTTCGATGGGCTGCGAAATCGGTCACACTTCTACGCCTATCATTCCTTTGTATATCCGCGACAACGAAAAGACTTTCGCCATTACCCGCTATCTGCTCGACCATGGCGTTTTCGTCAACCCCGTGGTTGCTCCTGCCGTTGCTCCCAGCGATACGCTTATCCGCTTCTCGCTGATGGCCACTCATACCAAAGCTCAGGTCGACACCGCCCTGACGGCTATCGAAGAAGCCTTCAAGAAATTCGAAGTTCTCAAATAAGCCTGGCGGCAAATCGAAAGGAGATTCATTATGTCAGTTGTTATCAAGGAAGTTAAAAGCAAAAGAGACCTTCGCCGTTTCGTACAGTTCGGAATAGATTTGTATAAAGGCAACCCTTATTATTGCCCACCTATCTTCTCCGACGAAATGGACTCCTTCAATCCCAAGAAGAATCCTGCGTTCGATTTCAGCGAAGCTGTTGTTTATCTGGCTTATCGTGACGGCAAAATAGTAGGACGCATTGCCGGTATTATCAACCATCGCGCCAACGAAGCCTGGAAAGTGAACAAATGCCGTTTCGGCTGGTTCGACTTTATCGACGACCACGAAGTATTCACCGCTCTGCTTGATGCCGTTGCCGCTTGGGGTAAATCCAAGGGCATGGACAAACTGAACGGCCCGGTCGGTTTTACCGATATGGACAAGGAAGGCTTGCTTATTGAAGGATACGAGCGTAATGCACCTATGTGCAGCCTGTACACGCATCCCTATTACGTTGCCCATTACGAACAGTACGGTTTGGAGAAAGAGGCAGACTGGATTGAATACCAGATTATCGCCCCCAAGAGCGCTCCCGAGCGTATGCGTCGCGTGGCTGACATTGTGGCTGCCCGCAGCAAGGTGCACGTGGTGAAGTTCAAATCGTTCCGCGAACTGAAGAAACGCTACGGTTACAGTTTCTTCGATGTCTTCGACGAAGCCTATATGCATCTGTACAACTATTCGCCTCTGACCGAGCGTCAGAAGAAGTATTATACCAATATCTACATTCCGTTGCTCAACTTCGATTTCGTAACAGCCATTGCCAACGAGGACGATGAACTGGTGGGTGTCGGCGTAGGTATGCCTTCGCTTTCGGACGCACTGCGCAAATGCGGCGGACATTTGTTCCCCATCGGTTGGATTTATGCACTCAAGGCACTGAAGGCCAAGAAGATGACAGACTTTGACCTGCTGCTTATCGGCATACGTCCCAAGTATCAGGACAAAGGGCTCAATGCCATGATTTTCTCCGAAATGGGCTATCACTTTGCCGATTACGAAATCCAGCGTGTGGAAACGACTTCCATTTTGGAAACCAACAAGAAGAACCAGGCCAATTTTGCCGATCTTGAGCACATCCAGCACAAGAGACGCAGGGCCTATATCAAGGATATCTAATCTATGGATAAAGTAGTGTTACTTACAGGTGGCAGTAGTGGCATTGGCGCCGCTACTGCCATTTTGTTGGCACAAAAAGGTTGTCGGGTGTATGCCGGTTCGCGCCGTGGGCTGATGCCTGAAGGCTGGGAGCAGGCTGGCCTGCCTGAGGCAGGCCAAGGCGGGTGCATACATGCACTCGCCCTCGATGTCAACGACATCGAGAGCCTGCGTGCTGCCGTTGAGCGCATCCGCCAAGAGGAAGGCCGCTTGGACGTGCTGGTGTGCAACGCCGGCAATGGCATTGCCGGCGCCCTCGAAGACTGCTCAGAGGAAGAATGCAAATACCAGTTCGAGACTTGTCTGTTCGGTGCCATCAAGAGCATCCAGGCCTGCCTGCCGCTGATGCGTAGCCAAGGCTATGGCAAAATCATCACCGTCACTTCGGTGGCAGCGGTTATTCCACTACCCTATCAGGCCTTGTATTCAGCTGTAAAAGCCGGTCTGCTGAGTCTGACCGAATCCTTGCATTTGGAGCTGAAACCCTTCCATATTCAAACTTGCAGCATCCTGCCCGGCGACACCAAAACCGGCTTTACAGGCGCACGCAAATATGCCAAGGCAGCCCAAGACGAGACATCTCCCTACTACCGCCGAATGACGGCCTCGCTAAAGAAAATGGAGCACGACGAGCAAAACGGCATGTCGCCCAAGGTGATAGCCCGCGCGGTGCTGCGCCAAGTAAGTCGCAAGCGCATGGCCATTACCGACACGCCTCGCTTCGACTACCGGGCCGTCAACCTGCTCACCCGGCTGTTGCCTCGCCGTCTAATGCTTTGGATTATCGGTCTCCTTTACTGATTTACCTCATCTTATGTTTACATTTCTTATCGCATTGCTGGCACTGGTTGCCGGCTATCTGTTTTACGGCAAATTCGTGACGCGCGTATTCGGTCCAGACCCGCAACGCACCACCCCGGCCGTAGCCCATCCCGACGGCGTTGACTTTATTGTTATGCCCGGATGGAAAGTCTTCATGATACAGTTCCTGAACATTGCCGGAACAGGTCCCATCTTCGGTGCCATCATGGGTGCACAATTCGGTCCGGCAGCCTATCTGTGGATAGTGTTCGGCTGTATTTTCGCCGGTTCCGTACACGACTATCTGAGCGGCATGCTCTCGCTGCGCAACAACGGAGAAGGGCTGCCCCAACTGGTAGGACGTTACCTGGGCAACACCACCCGCATTATCATGATGGTGTTCACGTTGGTGCTGCTGATTTTGGTGGGTTCCGTATTCGTCTATAGTCCGGCCATTATTCTGTCCGGCTTCGGTGGTGCCATGCCTATGTGGTTCTGCATCATCTTCCTCTATTACCTGCTGGCCGCCATGTTGCCTATCGACAAAATTATCGGACGCATCTACCCCGTTTTCGCCTTTGCCATTCTCTTCATGGCCATTGGTCTGCTGGTGATGTTGTTTGTCAAATGGCCTTCGCTGCCCGAAATCTGGGACGGTCTGGGCAATATGCGCGCCCAACGCGACCCCAGCTGGAGCGACGCTATCTTCCCCGGCCTGTTCATCACCATCGCCTGCGGTGCCATCAGCGGATTTCACGCCACCCAAAGCCCGCTTATGGCCCGTTGTATGAAAAACGAGACTCAGGGACGCCCCATTTTTTACGGCTCCATGATTACCGAAGGTATTGTCGCCCTTATCTGGGCCACCGTCTCGATGTATTTCTTCTACGACAAGGAAAAACCCGGTATGGAAGTATTTGCAGGTCTGGCCGGCGTGAACGGACTCAACACCTCCGCTCCCACCGTGGTGAAAGTAGTTTGCGAAAGTTGGCTGGGCAAATTGGGCGGCCTGCTGGCCCTGCTGGGTGTGGTTGCCGCTCCCATTACCACAGGCGATACCGCCCTGCGTAGCGCCCGCCTGATTATCGCCGATTTTCTGCACATTTCGCAACGTCCCATTCCCAAGCGTATTATGGTCTGCGTTCCCGTCTTTCTATGCTCGCTCGGTCTGCTGCTCTGGCAAGTGAACAACCCCAACGGCTTCAATGTCATCTGGCAATATTTCGGCTGGGCCAACCAGGCGCTGGCTGTCTTCCCGCTTTGGACACTGACCGTTTACCTGACGCAAGAGCGCAAGCCCTATATCATCACGCTGGTGCCCGCCTTGTTCATGACCTTGGTGTGCAGTACCTTTATTCTGGTATCGCCCCAAGCTTTGCATTTGGGAACCTTCGGATATGTGCTGGGAGGCGTTTGCCTGCTCGCCGCGCTAGTCTGGTTTATCTGCTGGAAACGCAGCAAGTATCCGCGCAAGGCATGATTTCTTCTTAGATTACACAAAAAAAAGGCTGGCTCTGAAACGAGAGCCAGCCTTTTTCATATAACGGGAAAGCTATTACATCATGCCACCCATACCGCCGCCCATACCGGCAGCAGCGCCGGCTGCGGGGTTTTCTTCCTTCTTGTCGGCAATGACACACTCGGTGGTGAGAAACATACCGGCAATAGAAGCAGCGTTTTCGAGGGCTACACGGGTAACCTTGGCAGGATCGATAACGCCGGTGGCATAGAAGTTTTCATAGACATCGTGACGGGCATTGTAGCCGAAATCACCCTTGCCTTCCTTGACGCGTTGTACAACCACGGCACCTTCCTTGCCGGCATTGTGTACAATCTGACGCAAAGGCTCTTCGATGGCACGACGTACAATCTTGATACCCAGCGTTTCTTCTTCGTTGTCGCCCTTGAGGTCTTCGATGGCCGAGATGGCACGGATGTAAGCCACACCACCGCCAGGCACCGTACCCTCTTCGATAGCGGCACGAGTTGCGCTCAAGGCATCGTCTACACGGTCTTTCTTTTCTTTCATTTCAACTTCGGAAGGAGCACCCACATAGAGCACAGCCACACCGCCGGCCAACTTGGCCAGACGTTCCTGAAGCTTTTCACGGTCGTAATCGGAAGTGGTAGCGGCAATCTGAGCCTTAATCTGAGCTACACGGTCGGCAATAGCTTCCTTGCTGCCAAGACCATTGACAATGGTCGTATTGTCTTAGTTGACAGTAATCTTTTCGGCACGGCCCAGCATATCAATGGTGGCCGATTCAAGCTGCAAGCCCTGTTCTTCGGAGATAACCACACCACCGGTCAGGGTAGCGATATCCTGCAGCATTTCCTTACGACGGTCGCCGAAACCAGGAGCCTTCACGGCGCAAATCTTCAGACCGCCGCGCAGACGGTTTACAACCAGAGTGGTAAGCGCTTCACCATCAATATCTTCGGCAATAATCAGCAAAGGACGACCCGACTGGGCAGCAGCTTCCAAAATAGGCAGCATTTCCTTCAGGTTGGAGATTTTCTTGTCGTGGATAAGGATGTAAGGGCTATCCATCTGCACTTCCATCTTCTCGGTGTTGGTAACGAAATAAGGCGACAGATAACCACGGTCGAACTGCATACCTTCCACAACATCGATGTGCGTATCGGTACCCTTGGCTTCTTCGATGGTGATAACGCCTTCCTTGTTGACCTTCTTCATAGCCTCGGCAATGAGATGACCGATTTCAGCATCGTTGTTGGCAGAGATTTTGGCCACCTGCTCAATCTTGTCGAAGTTGTCGCCCACTTCCTGAGCCTGAGCCTTAATGTTGGCAACCACAGCGGCGACAGCCTTGTCGATACCACGTTTCAAATCCATAGGATTGGCACCGGCGGCCACATTCTTCAAACCTTCGCTAACGATAGACTGGGCCAGTACGGTAGCAGTGGTGGTACCGTCACCGGCATCGTCACCGGTCTTGGAAGCGACTTCCTTGACGAGCTGGGCACCCATATTCTCGAAAGTGTCCTCCAACTCAATTTCCTTGGCAACCGTCACACCGTCCTTGGTGATGTGGGGAGCGCCGAACTTCTTGTCGATGATAACGTTGCGGCCTTTAGGACCAAGTGTAACCTTTACCGCATTTGCCAATTTGTCGACACCGCTTTTCAACAGATCGCGGGCCTCGATATCGAATTTGATTTCTTTAGCCATAATACTTGAAATTTAATGGGTTGATTGTTTAAGGTTGATATTTTCGATTTAGAATTTCGCCAGGATATCCGACTGACGCATGATAAGAAACTTGTCGCCATCGAGTTCGATTTCGGTGCCGGCATATTTACCGTAAAGCACTACATCGCCAACCGAAAGTTGCATGGTTTCGTCCTTGGTACCGGGACCAACGGCAATAACTTCGCCCTTGAGGGGTTTTTCCTTAGCTGAATCGGGAATGATAATACCGCCGGCAGTTTTCTGTTCAGCGGCAACCGGTTTTACCAAAACGCGGTCTGAAAGAGGTTTTAGTGTCATTGTTTCAGATTTTTATGATTATACAATATTGTCAGAGAACTTGCCCGGGAGATTGTCCGGAGGCAAGACGCAGTAGTTTATCCAAAACTGTGCCAAAGCCCGGTCGGGTCATTTGGCTGACACATTGAACTGACACTAATGACAAAATGACAAAGTTTGCGTAGAGGCCAATACGCGACGAAGTTCGGGGATGGTTATGGGCAGGCTCCACTCGTCGAGCAGTTCCCCTATCATGGCCAGCGCCGGCGGAATGCTCTCGGCAAACCCGGGCTTGTGCTCCACCAGACCGCGAAAGCCGAAGGCACCCAGCGCCTGCATCAGCCGAACCAGCGTATAAGCCTGGTAATAAGCCTGATAAGTGGCCACATCGACGGGAACCAGCGTTTGCAGCCCTTGCAGGTAAAAGGCGGCAAGTTCATCGCGCAAAGCCTTGGGCAAACGGGTTTTGGCATCGTAGAGCAAGGAGGCCACATCGTACTGCAAAGCGCCTCGCCGACCTCCTTGAAAATCGATAAAAGCCACCTGCCCTTCGGGTCGAATCATGATATTGGCCGACTGGAAATCGCGATAGAGGAAATAATCGTGGGGCGCTTGAAGCAAAAAAGCCGAGAATGTGCGAAAATCGTCTTCGAGAGCCTGCTCGTCGAAAGGAACGCGGCAAATGCGCAGGAACATGTACTTGAAATAATTCAGGTCCCAATGGATGGCATCGCGATGAAAGGCGGGACAAGGCGTGGCTTTGGAAAAATCGATGCAGTCGCGGCCCAGCACCTGCATGCGCGAGAGTTCGGTCAGTGCCTGACGATAAAGATCTTTGAGATGTTCGGGGAAAACGGGCGCGGCGGGCTGGGGCCGGTCGAGCAGCGGCAACCAGTCGCGTTCCACCAGGGCAAAGAGATTGTCCTGGCCCAAGTCTTCTTGAATGTAGAGCTCGTTTTCTTCGTCTACGGCGAAGATGCGCGGCACGGCCAGACCCGCGTCGTAGAAACTGCGGGCATAGGACACAAAAGCGGCGTTCTCTTTTTTGTCGGCGTTCCAGGTGCCTATCAACGTACTGCCGTCGGGCAAGAAGATGCGCACATAACGTCGGTACGAACCACAGGCCGGTATCTCGTACAAGGAAAAAGGATGCACGCCCAATGCCGATTCACAGAGCAAGCTCACTGACTTCAACAAATCGTTCTCCATCTTCATATCTATAGCACTGTTTTCAAAACGTCTTTTCAAGGAGTAGAACAAAAAAAAGACTATTTTTGCAGTCCTGCAATGAAATAATCAGAAATATCTTCTAAGAAATGGCTAAGAATCATCTTCTTTTTTTCCATATGCTGCTGGCAAGCGCGATGCTGATGCCCGGCATGGCACAAACCACCAAGACCGACACTATCCGTTATTGGGATTTAACATCCTATAGCCAAACCACCATCAACAATCTGGCTGCCGACACCGAGCTGTGGGAATACAACAGCAAGGGCCGCTATCTTACCAAAACTGCCACCGACGGACTGGAGCTGAAGGCCAATGGCGTTGTCATTGCCGAACTGAAGGAGCTTTTCATCAGTGCCAATGTGGAAGCGGGTAGCCTGTTGCTGCGTCATGCCATGGGTGAAAACAACGGTTTGCAGCTGCAACGCAGTGCCGCCATCCGCATAGAAGGTCTGAAAGCCGGACAAGCATTGGTCATCAACATGAAATCCTCGTCGAAAGACAGCCAGGGCATTGCCTCGGTAGAGAATCTCGAAGGCGAATGTGGCACGGACACCTATAAAGCCCAGACACTCAACACCTATACTTTCAAGGTGCTGGCCGATGGCAGCGTCAGCTTTACCAACAGTCCCGGCGTGGTGTACAAAGATATTCTGGTTTCGGCACAAACCATAGACGAACGTCCGCAAGTGGAAGCCGTGAATGTGGAAGTCAGCGATGTGGACACGGTGGTGAACGGCATGAACAAATGTTACAAGCGTCTGAGCCTGAGCTGTCCCACCAAGGGTGCCAAAATCTACTACACGCTCATTTCCAACGGCAATGTCAAGGATTACGCCCAAGTGTACGAAGGGGCCTTTGTGGTTGACCGCCGTTGCAAATTGCGTACTTACGCCAGCATGGGCAGCGGCTACAGCGACTCGGAAGTGCTGGTGAAGGATATCGATGTGGAACTCAGCCTGCCTTGCGAAGGCCGGCCTTGGGTACTCGACCCTGAAAAGCTCGACCGCGGCGCCATTGCCACCGAAATAAGTACCTCCACTTATCTGATTAACTGGCGCTGGCTGGTGGACGACCCGCAGGATGTTTGCTTCAATGTTTATGCCGACGACACCAAACTGAACAGCACGCCGCTGCGCAAGACCAACTTCAGCTACCGCAGCGCCACGGTGAACAAATTCTATATCGAAGTGCTATCCGATGGTCAAGTGATTGAGCGCAGCGAAGCCTTGTTCCTGCCCAACGCTCATCTGGAGATTCCGCTCAACCGTCCCTCTGGTGGCACCACGCCCAGCGGCGCCTACACCTATACACCCGGCGACTGCATGGCCGCAGATGTTGACGGCGACGGTCAATACGAAATCGTGATGAAATGGGACCCCGTCGGTTCGACGGGCGTTGCCAACACCAGTTCCAACAGCGATGCGGGCATGAAGGACAATTCGCAGACCGGTTATGCGGGCAATGTCATCATCGACGCCTACCGCATGGACGGAACGCAACTCTGGCGCATCGACTTGGGTGTGAACATCCGCGCCGGCGCGCACTATACGCAACTGATGGTGTACGACCTGGACGGTGACGGCCGGGCCGAAGTGGCCTGCAAGACGGCTCCCGGCACCATCGACGGCAAAGGCAACTATGTGCTGATGGGTTCGGACGACCCCAAAGCCGATTACCGAGCCGATTACGGCGGCAAACAGGGCATCGTCATTACCGGACCGGAGTATCTCACCGTTTTCAGCGGCTTGACGGGCGAAGCCTTGGCCACCACTGCCTACAACCCGCCGCGCAATATCATTTCCAACTGGGGCGACAGCTATGGCAACCGCTGCGAACGTTACCTGGCCTGCGTCGCTTACCTAAACGGCAAGACACCCAGTTTGGTGATGTGCCGCGGCTATTATACTGCCGCTTTTCTTTGGGCCGTCGATTTCGATGGCAAGAACCTTACCACCAGATGGTTGCATAGTTCCACCAAGGCTGGCATGGGAGCTTACGGCGAAGGTGCGCACTCCATTTCCACAGCCGATGTTGACGGTGACGGTTGCGACGAAATTGTCTACGGTGCCTGCTGCATCGACCACGACGGTACACTGATTTACCGCACGGGGCTGGGCCACGGCGATGCCATGCATGTGGGCGATTTGAACCCCGACCGCAAGGGGCTAGAAGTGATGATGGTTCACGAAGAGACCGATGCCGCCTACGGCATTGAAATGCACGATGCCCTGACGGGCGAAATTATCTGCGGCACCTACGCCGGCAGCGACGTGGGCCGCGGCCTTTGCGCCGATATCAACAAAGACCATCGCGGCTGCGAGTTCTGGGGCTACAACTACAATGTCTATACCGCCGATGGCAAGCTGCTTTCGAGCAACCGTCCCTCGACAAACTTCCGTACCTATTGGGACGGTGATATTTACGAAGAAGTGACCGAGAAAGGCGAAACGGTGAAGCACGACGGTTTCAGTTCCAGGTCGCTGGTGAATTTCGTATCGAAATACGGAGCCGGCACCAACCTTATCAAAGCCACGCCCTGTCTGCAGGCCGATATTTTCGGCGACTGGCGCGAAGAACAAATTTACTACGATGAGGCCACCAAGAGCAAGCTGATGATATTCTCCACCACCAGCTCCACGCTATACATGGTGCCCTGCTTAATGCAAGACCACCATTACCGCATGGCTACGGTATGGCAGACGGCCGCTTATAACCAGCCGCCGCATTTGAGCTACTACCTGCCCGATTATATCGAATATCTGAAGAAAATTGAGGCTGCCCTGCCCCAGCTGCAAAGCCGCAGCGATTTGGTGGAAACCCGCTACTACGACCTGACGGGCCGTCGCGTGGAAGAAGCCCGCGAAGGGGTTTATATTCAGGAGAACATCTTTGGCGACGGCAGCATCAGCCGGGTTAAGATATCGCTCTGATATGGCTGTCGAACGCCATTATATAGAAGCCATCGCGCATCTGCGCAGCGATTTTCCGAGCAAATTCGGCGTGCCGCGTCAGAGTGGTCTGGTGCCGGACTTGCAGGCTCGCATTGTGTTCACGGAGGGTTATCGGCTGGCGGACGCGCTGCGCGGGCTGGAAGGCTTCAGTCATATTTGGCTTATCTGGGGTTTCTCGGCCAATGAACGGCGCGATGAAGGCAGGCCGCCAAGCAAGGTGGACGCACGGTGGCAGGCCACCGTGCGTCCGCCGCGGCTTGGCGGCAACACCGCCATGGGCGTATTCGCCACCCGCTCACCCTTCCGTCCCAACGGATTGGGTCTGTCGTGTGTCAAGCTTGAGCGCATCGAATTGGACAGCCCACAAGGACCCGTCATTCACGTACTGGGAGCAGACCTGATGGACGGCACACCCATTTACGACATCAAGCCCTACATAACCTATGCCGACTGCGTGCCGCAGGCCCAATGCGGCTTTGTAGACCAAATCCAGCGCAAGCCCCTCAGCGTAGCCGACCCTGAGCGGCTGCTCGCTGCCCTGCCCGCAGACAAGGCGCAAGCGCTAAAGCAAGTGCTGGCCCAAGATCCGCGTCCCTCTTACCAAAACGACAGCGAACGCATTTACGGCCTCAGTTTTGCCGGCCACAACGTCAAGTTCCGGGTAGAAAACGAAGAGGTCGTC